>CAMVGO010000104.1 GCA_947167045.1 uncultured Clostridia bacterium | reverse complement strand
AGGGTGAAAAGAGATTTTCGAATCAACCCTGATTAAAGGAGGTGCTTTTGCATGCTTAAAAACAATCAAATCAAGAAAGAAGGTGATGAGATGACAAGAGTGGAAGGAACAGTTTACAAGTTGGATAAGGTTATGCAGATCGAAGGTTTTCGAGGTTTTATCGTAGAGGCAGGAAATGATTCTCATCCGTCGAAGAAGAAAGTCAACCTCGGAATGAGAAGGATTATCAGTACTTCTTACTATCCTTTATATCTTGTGCTTGCGGGCGAACAAGAAATCATCGTCTATCCCCTGGAAGACGATGAGAACGATATCAGATCGCTACTTCAGGATAAGGGTTACAAGGTGACTCTGAAAGCTGACTATCGTAAGTATCAGGGAGCCTGGGAACAGGCGATAGGTATGGGCTTTGATTACGGAATAGTCGGCGTGTTCACGGAGAATGGTTATGCCGTCCGGGAAAGACTCTGGGCGGACTGCTGGGAACATTCGCTCGAGATTAAGTTCGTAAAGCCCGGAATGCTTAATATCGAAGGCCATGACATCCAGGAGATCAGGATCGAATTAGTGCTTACAGATGTATATGACAAAGGAAGAGAACTGATTATCAAGGCACTGTCGAAGCCAAACAGCATGACAGGCAAACAGCTTGTAGGATACTTGAAAGATTCCGGTTTGGAAGATGTGATAACCGCTGTCCGTTATTACGAGCCTGATTAACAAGAAACATCTTAAAACAGTGAGTGTAAGCCGGCCGCAGAGCCGGTGTTTTTTATCTTTAAGGAGGAAAAGAAAATGAGACCTTTTAACGAAAACAGACCCGAAAACATTGAATGTGACAACATCTGGGAACTCTATAAGCAATTAGTCACGTTGGACGACCCGTACATTAAGACGTGTCTCAAGGGCGATGATACAGAGTATATGTATCTGATCACAGGCGCCTGCCTTGAAGCCGGAGACATCGAATACATGTTTGATGATATGTGCAACATGAACCTGCCGTATCGCAGGAAAGAGACCATCCGCCTAAGCCTTGTCCGCATGCTGTGCAATGAAGAAATTGCGAAAGAACTGGATATAAGCGTCAATTCGCATTCTGACTACGACAGAAAGCTATCAGTAAGCGAGATCCTGGAAAGGTACGGAATCGCTTTCCCTGATAAGGATGAGCTGCAGAAGATGCCTTTCGTGCGGGATATCCCCGTCACGTATGTCGAGGAGACCCCGAAACACAAGACGGGGAGGCCGCATAAGGGCTGGCGCCTGACGAATAAGGAAAGAGCCATGCGGTTCAGGATTTATCTCGACTCTGAGGATATCTGTTATAAGTGTGATACTGATCTTGGCGTTCCGCGCATCACGATGATCTTTGATATACCTGATTGTCCGGTCGGACACATCGAGAGCAGCATATGGTTCTTTGAACGCCATGCTGAAGTCAGGACTTACTATCCGAAAGTGGTATCGGATCTGTGCAATTCGGAAAACGGGCATACAGATGAACTGATGAGACTTCTTGAGTTTTTGAATGCCCTTGTGATACCGTGTCAGACCGATGGCGAAGTCTACTTCACGCCGAGGTTCTATATCACTGCATTTGGCTTTGACGTTGCTGCGCTGACGGTAATCAATTACAAGGTATGGAGTGCGGTACCGTATACGGAAAAACACATTACAGAGTGCTGGCCGGTAATGTTTAACGACCTTGCACCATTCGTTGTAAGTGTTCTTGAAGGCAAGATCACTGCTGATGAAGCAATGAAACTGATCGATAAACACGTACTGAAAAGAGATGAATAAACAATGCTAAACTATTTGAGAAAGGAAGTGATCAAAGTGATAGAGAAGATCTACTTTGATTTGGACGGCGTGCTTGCGGATTTTGACCGCGGTGTCGAAGAACTGTGCGGCCTGCCACGCCCCGGACAGGGCAAATCCAGGACTCAGGAAGAAGATGACCTCATGTGGGAACGCATCAGGACTGTCGAACATTTCTACGACAAGCTTGAGCCGATGCCGGGCGCCGTGGAGATGTTCAGTGAGATTCGTGTCGAATATGGCGACCGCGTCGAGATACTTACGGGCATCCCCAAGCCGAAACGCGGCATCCGGACCGCAGGCGATGACAAGACCGCCTGGGTCAGAAGACTCCTCGGAGAAAATATCAAGGTCAACATCGTGTACCGCACAGAGAAAGTGAATTACTGCAAAGGACCGATGTGCATCCTGATAGACGACCTGCCGGTCAACATCAAGGAATGGGAAGCTGCCGGCGGGACCGGAGTGCTTCACAGAAATCCGGAAGATACGCTCTTGAAGATTGCAGATCTTACATAAAGACCAACAACACTACCAACATAACCTGCCCCGGGATGGATTCCCGGGGCTTTATTTTCAAAGGAGAAAATTGCTTTATGGATGCCCCGTTTCTCAGAAGTCCTGCTGTTACGCAGGTGAACGACCACATCTGGCTGATGGATGACAACCAGGAAGCCACCTGGTTTGTCGTCGCCGGCAAGGAAAAAGCAATGGTCATCGATGCGGATGGGCTTAATCATATCGCGGGTAAC
>CAMVGO010000103.1 GCA_947167045.1 uncultured Clostridia bacterium | reverse complement strand
TGGAGCCAAAGGCGGGAATCGAACCCGCGACCTATTCATTACGAGTGAATTGCTCTACCCCTGAGCCACTTTGGCGTGCCATAAAAATATACCCATTTGGAAGTTAAGTGTCAAGTAAGTATTCAGTTTAAGAATGATATAATTAACCTATCGGAGGTTTTATCGGATGAAGGCCCTTGGCATCGGCAGGAAAGCAACAGCAGTTTTATTGTGTGCATCTATGACGGGCGCACTGTTTACGGGCTGCAAAAAGGGTGACGATCTGTTTCCTTCGATATCACCCAGAGAGACCATGACTGTTGAGACTGAGGAGACCGGCGAAGAGTCTGTTCCTTCTTTAGATGAAGGTATCCGCCAGCTCACCGTGGCTCTTCCTTATTCGAATGAGACCGTTCAGTGTCTTGTTTCGATGCTCTACTGCAAGAATAACGGCCTCTGGGACAGCGCAGAGAGCGGCCTTACCGTAGATACTGATTATCTTTATTCCGTTGCTACAGATTATGTGGTGACCAATATAGGATGTGCGAGCACCGGCGCCGGCATCGATACCGTAAGGGAATGGTCGTCAGGCGATGATGCTCCCGATCTTTTCCTGGCCCAGGACTGTCAGGCTGTCAGAAACGGCGGATATGCCGAGGAACTGAACAGTTATCTTTCCGAAAATCCGTATCTCAATGCACAGCAGATATATGCACAGGCTCTTACCAATGATTCGGAAGGCGGCGTTTTCTATGCGGTTCCGCATTTCTGTTCCGCCGAGATAATAATGGGCAACACGGAGTTTATCCCTTCAGGGACCGGCAAGCTCCAGACAAAGAGCACCACTGAAGACCTTGAGGAATATCTTGAGGCGATCAGCAGCGAGCATGAATGTGTTCCGTTCGCCTCCGCTTATGAGCTCATCCCGTATCTGGGATCGGCTTTCAACGGCGATGTCCCGACTTCATATATGGTCTCCGAAGAGTACGCCTCCGACCGCGAAAATGCGAAAACGATAATCGACAGATCCGCTTCTTTCGTAAGGGATCTTTATGAGGATTCTCTGGCGACGGATCTCGTTGACGGATCTAATCCGGTCTATTCGAGACAGGCTGCACTCTGGACCGACTCTTCGGCCAATGTTACCGACTGGGCAAAGTACTATCCCGGGACACTTTATCTGCTTCACATTCCGTGTGATGACGCTTCGAATGCAGGTGTTCCATACATAAGCACTTATTCTCTCTGCGTAACCAAAGGCTCGGAATACGGCAGATTTGCGGCTGAATTTGCGGCATTCATCTCTTTCGATCCCGATGCTCAGCTCCTCATATACAGGCTCGAAAAAGAAAACATGACAGGACTCATGCCTCTTACCAGGAACGAAGCGGTATGGGATCTGATATCGGAAGACGAACTTTTCGGACACATGGCGTCTGACTTCAGGCAGACGATGGACAATGCGGTCTACTGTCCTGCATCCTACAGCAGGATCGTAAAGAAGACCAAGGACTATACGGCAGAGTTTGTAAAAGGAAACGATGAGTTTGATCCGGAGAAGTGCTATGGCTGACAAGATAGATCTTCGCAAGATTCATATTGGCGACAGCTCCGAACTTCGCAAGAGAGGCCTCATGGAAGGAACTCTGAAGTTCATCGAGGATGACATAAGGTCTTTCGGAACGGGAAGTCAGGGAGAAGCCCTGCTCGCGTCCAAGGAAGGCGTTATCTATGCGCTGATAAAGCTCTTCAGACCTGACAGGAAGAACTGCAGGGCGCATATCGAATTCGTTTTCACGAATGACGCCAACGCTGATACACAGAGCGGTGTTGTCGATGAAGTGCTGAGATACTGTTTCTTGAGCGAGTACTATCACAAGGTTACGGTCATCTGCGATCACGGAAATGAGGGCCTTGAGCGTATCCTTATGGGCGCGGGATTTACACAGGAGGCTGTTCTTAAGGACGAGGTAAGACTGAAGAACGGTTTTGAGGACGCAGGGCTCTTTGCCATCCTTTCCTATGAATATAAAGCTTATAATATCTGCTTTGTTCCGTTCGCGCGGGGTGTAGCCATCGTGTCAGGCGGCAGGGATTATATCGACAGCGTCAGGCTCTTTCACTACGGTCAGGCCGTGGAGGATCCGTTTGTCAGGAATGTGGCTGCGGGTCTGGGGCTGCTCGACGATAACGGCGGTCTCGTAAGGAATGATAACGGTGATTATACGCTTGAGAAAGAGCAGCTGAAGTACCTTCCTGACGAACTCGCTAAGGCTTATGTTGAACTCAGCGAATACTTCCGCAGCAACAGGGCCGGCTTTGATTTGAATGTGCGTTTCAATACGGGCACGGCATTCCAGAAGAAGGTCTGGGGAGCACTTGTTACGATTCCGTTCGGAGGTACCGCGAGCTATGAGGATATCGCTCTCAAACTGACTGACGGCAACCTGTCCGAAGCGAGGAAGATCACCAGGGCTGTGGGCGCCGCATGTTCAGATAATCCCGTGGCTGTCATCGTGCCATGCCACCGCGTCATCGGTAAGGACGGCAGCATTGTCGGCTATTCCGCAGGCATCGATATCAAAGACTATCTGCTCTTGCACGAGAGCTTTACGGCGGTTACACCGCTCGTATCCAAGGAGGGATAAGAATTGGCAAAGCACGACAAGATAGCGGTGGGAGTATCGACGATACTCAATCCCGTTCCGGTCGTAATGATCTCATCAGCAGGGAAGGACGGACGTCCGAACATAATGACGGCGGCATGGGCCGGAACGGTAAATTCCGAACCTCCCATGATCTCTGTCAGCATCCGAAAGAACAGGTATTCGCATAAACTGATC
>CAMVGO010000102.1 GCA_947167045.1 uncultured Clostridia bacterium | reverse complement strand
GAGGATCTTTTCGAGAACGCAGGAAGATCTGAAGACATGAAGACAACTGAGATCACGAACGATGAGCTTAATGCCGGCATGCAGATCGCCGATGCTCTCGTAAAGGCAGGACTCATGAAGTCAAAGGGCGAAGCCAGAAGAATGATCCAGCAGAAGGGTGTATACCTTAACGATGCAGTTGTCGAGGATCAGTTCTATGAACTCAAGGAATCTGATTTCGATGCCAACGGAGAGGCTATCGTTCGTAAGGGCAAGAAGAACTATCACAGATTAAAACTCGCCTGATATTTCTAATATAGCTAAGTATCTGATAAGGAGTTGTCATTTGGCAGCTCCTTTTTTGTCATTTCACGGATGCGGTATCAGGATGTTCTGTTCGTTGAAATGGGTTCTTTTGAGGCGTATTATCTAATTATTCTCATTCATAACAGGGGGCAGAGCATGAATAGACATCACGTTCTTACTATTGCCGCCGTTGCATGCTCAACGCTGTTCCTGTTTTCGGGCTGTGCGTCATTTCAGCCCATAGAGGATGAGAATGTCTTCGTTGATGTTCTTGATAAGGCTGCCGGTGTTGAAGAAGATGAGACAATCAGTGAAAAGAATGCAAAGATCTCCGGAGGCAGGACGGAGTACCTTATCGCATACGATGACGGCGATATAGTCCTTACATATATCAGATTCAATGATAAAGATGATGCGATGACATATTTCACGGAGTTTTATAAAGATTTTGAGGATGCCATCGAAAACAGGGACTTTGACGGCAATAACCTGCGCTCCGTGTCCAGGACGCGCGGCTATATCGTGTTTGACGGTGAACTCGGTGACGGCAGGGAATTAAGCGTTTTCAATGCCGGTGACATGTATAAGACTTATTTCGCAGAAGATACCGAACTTTACGGCGGGATATACGTAAACAAGAATGTTTATATAGAGGCTTATTCCGTTGACGGAAGCAAGTGCGACAAGGAAAAGATAGCGAATGTGCTGAAGCAGCTGGATTTCCCCAAACCGTAAAACAGATAAATAACATGTCAGGAAAAGCTGTCCCGATGCGGTGATCCGCTCGTGGGACGGCTTTTATTTTGCGCCTTTTCCGGGCCTTGTACGAATAATGGGACCGTGTCAAAAAAGGACGGAAAATGCTATTTACAAACATATGTTCGCGGTGATAGAATGTCGGCACCTAAGGAAAACAGGAGGTGCTGATCATGGCGGAGCAGGGCATGAGATATACATATGACGGTACGTTTGAGGGTTATCTGTGCGCGGTGCTCGCGGCTCTCAGGTCAGGCCGTGTGCCTGCCTCCATAACGGACCGCAGAGCATCCGGTCCGGATGACGGAGCAGTCAACATCGTGACCAGTTTCAGTGATGCGCAGTATCTTTTTTCCACAATTTCGGCGAGGAGCAGCGCCGAGGTCCAGCAGATGACCGCAGATTATTTCCTGACGGACAGCAGATGCCTTGAGATAAATCTCTACAAGATGATCTTCTGTGCTCTTAAATACGGAGCCCGGATAGCAGAGGATTATTCGAGCGCCATGATGAACGGGATACAGATGGCGATAAGGGATCTATACCGGGAAGCGCAGTCCGTCTTACAGGAACTGGATTTTTATATGGGGGAGGAGGCCTCGTGCGTTGTGATAGATCCGCACAATTCCGTGCTCCCGATAATAAGAAAACCCGTTCTGAACAGGCGCGATATAGACGATCTCATCATCTATGACAAGAGGCACTGCCTGCTTCTCGAGCGCTTCTCCGGACAAAATATGCTGCTCGACATATCCGATTTCCCGATGCCCGAATTCAAGGACCCGGTCGAGGCATATAACTGCTTATGGCCGTTTGTAAGGGACAGCCGCTTTGACGTGAGGAATATACCCGGACAAAAGAAGAGCGGCTCCGCGATAGAGC
Source organism: uncultured Clostridia bacterium (assembly GCA_947167045.1). GTDB lineage: Bacteria > Bacillota > Clostridia > Saccharofermentanales > Saccharofermentanaceae > Saccharofermentans. The sequence continues at coordinate 991 of CAMVGO010000102.1, read as the reverse complement.
CGCTCTGGTTAAAAGCTTCATGATGATCTGCAGATCACTTCTGTTCTTCTGAAGAAGATCTGATGGCCTTTCTCATGATCTTGCCGTTGAATGTCTTAGGCAGTTCGTCGACGAATTCAACTACTCTCGGATACTTGTAAGGAGCAGTCTTTTCCTTGACGTAGTTCTGGATCTCCTTCTTGAGTTCCTCAGTTCTCTCGGTGCCCTTGACGAGTGTGATCGTTGCCTTTACGACGATGCCTCTTACACCCTGAGGGTCAGGTACGCCAGTAACTGCGCACTCGAGAACATAAGGGAGCTCCATGATGACATTCTCGATCTCGAAGGGTCCGATTCGGTAGCCTGAAGACTTAATGACATCGTCCGTACGGCCGACATACCAGAAGTAACCGTCCTCGTCTGCCCAGGCTGTATCACCCGTGTGATACCAGCCGTCATGCCAAGCTTCGTTGGTGAGGTCGGGTGCGAGATAGTACTGGAGGAAGAGTCCCTTCGGATGGTAGTTCTGCGTGTTGATGCAGATCTCGCCTGTCTCACCGGGCTTGCAGACGTTGCCTTCGGGATCAAGGATCTTAACGTCGTAGAGCGGGTTGGGTTTGCCCATCGAACCGATGCGGAGCTTTGCTCCTACGAGGTTTGCGATGGCAAGTGTCGTCTCCGTCTGGCCGAAGCCTTCCATGAGGCGGACGCCCGTAGCTGCCATGAAGCGGTTGAAAACCTCAGGGTTCAGGGCTTCGCCGGCAGTAACCGCATACTTGAGTGAAGAAAGATCGTACTTGGACAGGTCTTCCTTGATGAAGAATCTGAACATCGTCGGAGGTGCGCAGAATGTAGTGATGTTGTATTTCTTGAACATGGGAAGGATCTCTTCGGCCTTGAAGCGGTCGAAGTCAAATGTGAAGATAGGTGCCTCACAGAGCCACTGGCCGTAGAGCTTGCCCCAGAGTGCCTTACCCCAGCCCGTATCGGAGATGGAGAAGTGGAGACCGTT
>CAMVGO010000101.1 GCA_947167045.1 uncultured Clostridia bacterium | reverse complement strand
GCGATACAGTCTTCCTTTGTTCGGCACTTATCTGAACAACGGGCTGTGTCAAGAGCTTTCTTGCCTCTTCTTTTGCCTGCAGTCTGGCCTCTTCTTCCCTTGCCATCTGAGCCTCAGCTTCGGTCATGGGCTGCATCCGGGGAACCTCGCCTGTCATTGCGGTGGGATGTATCACCGGTGAATCAGGAGCCTGCACGGGCTGTGCCTGCTGTACAGGCTGAACTGCCGTCTGCGGGATCGTCTGCTGAACAGGCTGCGGCGCTGGTTGCGGCACTGTCTGACCTGCGGGGACTGCCTGCGGAACCGGATTGACTGCGGGCGCGGGACGGATCTGCGGCATCTCGGGTGCGGAAGGCACCTGAACTGCGGCTGAAGGAGCCTGCTCAGGCTGCATGATCTGATCGATCGGCATCGAAAGCTGTTCTGCCATGGGCGGTATAGGCTCACTGACCACTGCCGAGACGGGAACCTCTTCGATCGTCGTCTCCATGGCACTCTCAGGTTCAAGACCCGTTACCGGACCGTCCTCTTCAAAGAAATCATCAACATAGAAGAGTTCTTCCTTGAGTTCTTCGAATCTGTCGTTGCCGAATGAGGCCAGGAGTTTTGTGAGAGCCTTGTCCTTCGAAGGAACCTCTGTGTCGGGAATCACCTCGAAATCGTCAACAAGCTGCTCGAGATCCTTATAGCCCAGGGATCTTACGGCCTCGCCCTCCTGGAGTCCCAGGAAGTATGCTGCTGCCCTGTAGAGCGGTTTATCACTGATAATGCCTGCTTTTGCATCGCTGTAAACGCCGTCAAATACTGTCTTTCCCGTAGGCAGGCTTAATATGAACGTTGCACCCTGACCGAAGGTCGAAGTGACGCTTATTACACCGTCATGCATGTCCGCTATCTCTTTCGCGATCGCAAGACCGATTCCCGAACCGCCTACTTCCCTGTTTCCGGAATTGTCGACTCTGTAGAACCTCTCGAAAAGATGGTCTATGTCCTTTGCCGGAATGCCTCTTCCGTTGTCGTCAACCTGAACGGCAACTCTGTCGTCGATTACCGAGATGCTTATGTGGATCTGGTCCTGTACTTTCTTGCCGTCGAAGCCGATGTACTTGATGGCATTGGTAAGAAGGTTGACGATTGTCCTTACGATGAGCTTTGAATTACCGTAGAGCAGCGGATATACGTTATCGTCGGGCATCGTGAACCTGACATTTGAAGCGCCCGGATAATCCTGGACATTTGCATAGGCCGCCGCAACGGCATCCCTGATGTCGAAGATCTCCATCCTGCTCGTATGAGAGCACTGCGAGAGAACAAGGAAATCGTCCACGATATCCTGCATCCTGACGGAATTTTCCTCGATCCTTCCGCTCCAGACAAGGAGTTCCTCTCTAGTCGGAACGTTGCCTTCCTGGCATGCCCTCCTGATGGAGAATACTGAATTCTTTACCGATGTGAGAGGTGTCTTGAGCTCGTGCGAGACATTGGCAGCCAGATCCTTCTGACGTCTCTCGTCATCCCTGATCTGCGTGATATCGTCGACAATGACGATATTCATCTCTTCGCTTCCGAAGAACTTCGAATCGGGCTGGGCCGGTCTTCTGATTATCTTGATCTCATAGATCCTTCTGTGGTTGATATAGTTAACTCTTATAAGATTGACGCCGTTCTCGAGGCTTAAGATATAGTTCGACTTGAGCTGGTTTCCGTTGTCGAATGTCTCAAGGAAAGTATTGAGATCCTTCGGAAGACCGCCCTTTAAGAAGTCGGGAAGCCTGAAGATGGTCTCGTTGCAGAAGAGCGCACCCTTTGAATCGTATACGGCAATGCCAAGACCGACGGTGTCGAGCACCGCCTTCTGGATAACTTTGTCGCGTTCGAGATTATCGATATTGCCCGTAACTTTTGACTGCAGCGTGGTATTGCCGATAAGATACCCGGCAAGAATGCCAAGGAGTATCAATATCAAGCCCAGGACCACGAGTATGACCGGGTTCTTAAACGCCTGTTCTAATATTGAGACAGCTAAATAGTGCAAGATCACTCCAGATCATTAGGGAAGAAATAGCCGAAGCCTCTTCTCGTAAGGATGTATTTGAAGTTCTTCTGATCAGGCTCGATCTTCTGTCTAGTACGCTTGATCGTAACGTCGACAGTTCTCTCGTCACCTAAGAAATCGAATTTCCAGACCTGCTTTAAGAGTTCTGATCTGGAACATACTCGTCCCATGTTCTGCTCGAGATAGAGCAGGAGCTGGAACTCCCTGTTCGTAAGGTCGCAGCTCTGATCGTACTTATATGCCTGCATGGCATCACCGTCGATGATGAGCTCGCCTCCGCAGTATTCGTGTTTATTGCCTTCAGCCCCGTGAGGCTTGTTGCTGTATTCGATACGTCTGATCATGGCTCTGAGTTTCTCGACCAGGATCATTGGTTCATAAGGCTTGGAGACATAGTCATCCGCGCCGGCACGGAGTGCCTCTACCTGATACTGTGACAGTCCGCCCTTAGCGGTGAGGAACAGAACGGGGGTCTTGTAACCCTGATCCCTGTAGTCCTTGATGAACTGCATTCCGCTGTATCCGGGCATCATCCAATCAAGGATGATAACATCAGGTCTCTCGATGTCCGCAAGTTCAAATCCCTTCTTACCGTCAGTGGCGGTAATTACAGTAAACTCAAAGGATTTGAGCATATCAGCGGTCGAATCTACAACCGCTTTATCGTCATCGATTATCAGGATCTTTGCCATATTCACACCTCACCTAAAGACATGGATAAATGAAATTACTTTTTTATTTTACCAATAATCGATTTTATGTAAATTGTAATATTACATTTTTATGGACTATTTTTTTCAAAATATTACAACGAAAAAGTCCCTCCGCGTTTGTTCGCGAAGGGACTTATATAATCCGGCAGCAATCTATCTTCCCGGGCCGTTGCCAGCCGAGTATTGTCGACGC
>CAMVGO010000100.1 GCA_947167045.1 uncultured Clostridia bacterium | reverse complement strand
ACCTTATACCGATACCCCGAGCTCTACGACCCTTACCAGTTCTTCGACCGAAAGATCGCACCCGTTAGTGATCCATTCCTTTACGATTCCGAAAAGCGCAGCATCGATGGCGACCATGCGGTAATGCTCCGTCCTGGTCCGGGCGGGGATCACGTTCTCCAGTAACCGGGCATTGGGGAACAAAAGATTAAATGACAGGTCGCCCTTGATAAGCAGCTCGATCTTATCCTTTTGCTGCTCTATCTGTGTGAAGAATTCAACAAGCATATTGTGCACATCCTCATTTGACCTGACTTTGCCGACGATCTCGGAAAGCATATCTATCACCTGCTTTCCGATCTCTCTGATAACGTCATCCTTGGTCTCGTAGTTGCGGTAAAAGGCTGTCCTTGAGACTCCGGCACGTTTTGCGATCTCGGATATGCTTATGGAATCATAAGGTTTCTCGTTCATGAGATACATCATGGCCATGCATATGCACTCACGTGTTAAACGATTTGATTCCCGGTTATTGAGCCGTAAGACTTCACGTTTTGCGAGTTCGGTCTGCAAAACCGTTCCTTTTTGTTCAGGCTTTACACTCTTGGCCATTTCTGTAAACTCCGTTGATCGATGTATAGAAGAATAAACGTCGTGGTGCTACACTTGTAACGTCAAAACAATTGTAACATCACTGCGTATCATATTCAAGGAGCTTCTTAGGGTGAGAAAGCCGATTCATTCAGAATATTCAGTTTACGACTACATGGCTTTGGTAATAGTCGTTTCCTTTCTCGGATTTTGTCTTGAGAATATCTGGATGCTCTTCAGCTCCGGCGTGATAGACAACCGGAACATGAACTTTCCGTTCCTTATAGGATACGGCTTTGCGGTCTTGTTCATCTACATGGTCTTGGGTGTTCCGCAAAAAAACAACCTGGGTCCGTTCTTTATCGCATGCTTTTTCATCGTATCCGTAGGAGAGATCTTACTCGGTTACGCTGTAGAAAAGTTCTGCGGTATCTATTACTGGGACTATACTGATCTTCCGATGCATCTTACGAGATATACGAGCTTTTTCACGAGCATAGGATTCTCGGCGGTGATCACGGTCTTTTTCTACCGCTTTTTCACGCCGCTTATGAACTACTTCAAGCTTCATGAAAATAATAAGGTCCATGTGGTCTGCGTAGCGCTTCTCGCGGTCCTTGTGATGGATCTCTTCTTCTCATTCGGATATATGCATTCAAACCAGGCAATGAACTTAAGCTGGGTCTTACATTTTCCGGCAAAAGGTTCCTGTCTGGATCTTGAGATAATACCGAAGGTATAGCAGCGGAGCCGCCAGATTGCTTAATGCTTTCCCGACGATGATACATGAGGAGCATCAGGAGATAATATTAACCCTTAAGAACAGGATATCCGGAAAATAAAACAAACGGGAGATGATGATAATGATACGCGAGAAAAGATCATATGTAGCAGGAGATATGTGCGACAGCAAGCTTAAGCTGTCCATCCTTGCCGCCGACGGTATCGTTGAGAATGCCGTAACCGAACTCATGGGAGATCTCGGCATTGACGGCATCGTCGCTATGGAAAGATACAAGGCCATGTGGCTCATAGTAAAGAACAATATCCGCTTCGTCAGAAGACCTGTATGGCGCGAAGAGTTTACTGTCAGATGCTACATTTCAAAGCATACGGCAGTCAAGCTCAATATCGACACGATCGTTGAAGGTAATGACGGCGTGGTGCTCATCAAAGCAAGAACCGAACTGGCTGCCGTCGATCTGGAAAACGGAAAGATACGCAAGGCGGATACAGTCGGCTTTACTGAAGATATGGCACATGATATCGTGACGGAAGGGCTTGAGTTCTCACGTTTTTCTAAGACTGAAGGAGTAAGCGTTGACACTGTTACGGTTCGTTCGACAAGTCTTGACTACTGCTACCACACCAACAACATCGAGTATGTCCGTTTTATGCTGAATACCTACGACTCGGAGTTCTTTAAGGCTCACGACCCCGAAGGCCTTGAGATACATTATCTAAGCCAGTCTTTCGAAGGGGAGAAGCTGGATATCGAACAGCTGAAAGAAGAAGACGGGGATCTGTTCCGTATCAGAAGAGACGGCAGCGAGATCACTTCCTGCAGGCTCAGCTGGCATGACGCGGAAAAAGCCTGATCTGGTACCGCTCATTTTGCTTTGAGGCGCATCTTAACGCCTGGCGCAGAACGCCGGATCAGCTTTTGTTGTTGCGTGCAGTCCGCAGCCGGGACATTCCGCTATGTTTTGAAAAATGAGGGGCTGCCTCTTGAAGTGAACAGGTCACTTGTGAGACAGCCCCCTTGGTTCGATTCATTCACGATCTCTTCTGCATTTTTCTTAAGCCATTTGTAGGGCATAGCCAAAGCTTCGTTCAGATATTCATCTTTCTTTGATGACGGAATATTCATTTTCTTCATTGAAATATTCAGTATGTTTATCTGTTTATTATATGATCCATTATACAATACGAGCCAGGATTGCTCCTAGCTCGTACAATTCAGGATAACACTTACCAACTGCGCCTTCTCGGCTTAAACGGAACCGGACGAAAGATCTCCTTGAACTTATCCCATCTGGAATAATCCTTGGTATTCGTTATATAATCCCGAAAATCAAAATTCGCCTTAACCTCAGCATCCGGATATCTGTATCGTTCCAGAGTTTGTGATAAATCATCTTCATGTGTGAGTTCCTTCAGTCTATTAGTAATCTGAACTCTGTCACAAAGGAAATCCGGGAGTGGGATTTTATTCTTATTGACCTCGAAGATCTCCTCTATCTCAGCATCGTAGCACTTCTTGTCAACAAAGCATACGATCCGCCAATATGGATCCGTCTTATCTCCGGGGAAGGGCGGCTCAGCCATCATCTTTTCGATATACTCATGCATCGAAGCATACTTCTCCATACCTTTGAATCCATCAGCCCAACAGCGCTGCAAGAAATAGTAGCGAGCCTTAAGATCGTGATCGTTATAAGTATCCTTATCGTGCAGGATATACGCCCACTTAAAGATCATCTCGTGCTCCAACGCCTTCTTTATAAAGGCCTCGGTATCACCATGATCTCCGTCCTTGATGCTTATAAAGTAGCCAATATCCTTAGATCCTCTGTTCATATTATCTGCTTGTCAGACCTTTTCTCTTTTCTGATGTGCTCGTTGATATAACCGATTCATAATACAATCAGCCGTATACCAATATTATATGAAAAGGGCTCGGAGATGTAAGCCCCGAGCCTTGTTCATTGTTCTT
>CAMVGO010000099.1 GCA_947167045.1 uncultured Clostridia bacterium | reverse complement strand
GCGGACGGGGACCGAAAGAAATGATCTTGAGGTTCTTCATAGCGTCGAGAGCTCTAGCTACGGGGATGAACTCGTTGATCATGTCAGCGCACTCTTCAGCGTTTCCTACAGGATACTCAGGAATGTAAGCGTTTACGCCACGGATCTTGAGGTTGTAAGAAGCATTGAGCATACCGCAGTAAGCATCGCCTCTGCCGCCAACCAGGTCATTCTGTGACTCTTCTGCAGCTGCGCAGAACATAACAGGGCCGCCCCACTGCTGAGCGAGCATTGTCTCAGAGATCTCAGGTCCGAAGTTTCCGAGGTAAACACAAAGAGCGTTGCAGCCTGCAGCCTTGATGTCTGCAAGAGCCTGCTGCATGTGGATCTCGGACTCAACGATGCAGATAGGGCACTCATAGATGTCATCAGCACCATACTTCTCGGTATAAGCCTTAACAAGAGCCTTTCTTCTGTTTACGGAAAGTGATTCCGGGAAGCAGTCACGGGATACTGCTACGATAGCGAGCTTAACGTCGGGTGCGTTAAATAATTTCTTTGACATGTTAGATTTCCTCCATCTGTTTTTTTGTAACGTTGACTTCAATATTAGCACCAATGAGTCCGGGGAAATGTCCCTTCTCACCGGGAGCGTCGGGATGAGCGATAAGCCACTTGTTCTTTGCCGTAAGGAGCTTATCTTCGCTGTCTGAAACTGCCAGACAGTCGATGTGTTCTTCTTCGAGATCGAAATTCGTGCCCATGGGAAGGATTACGCCTACCATGAATCCGTCATTCTCGATGCCGCAGGGTGCATAGTGAAGTGTTGTTGCATAGAGCTCAACAGCTGTTCCCTTGCGGATGTGGAATGCTTCGATCTTTGAAGTGTCATATGAGAAATCGTCTGTTACGTCCTGCAGAGAACCCAAAAGAAGGATGCAGTCTGTAGCGCAGACATTGATCTCTGACGATCTGTGATACTCGACAGCATTGAGAAGAGAGTTGTGACCTGCACAATAACCTGTCTCAAGTGCGAGTTCGCCGCCGAAGAGTCTTGTAACGTCAACCTTTGCGGATGCCTCCTCGAGAGAAGGGACCGAAGGCTCGTAAGCCACGCCCTCAGCGGGAAGTGCGATCTTGCCCAGTGCTTCGATAACGGGTGCAAAATCGATGTTCTTGACGATTCTTCCGTACTTTTTGAAATTAGAAGAAGTAGCCTCGTAAATTACCATATACCTGCCTCCTTACATGCGGGATAGATTTTTGAGAACTCTTTATATCTCTCGTCATATTTAGCAACGAGCTCAGGATCGGGAACTACGGAAACGTGCTTGACTACCGTAGCGGCACATGCGTCAGCAACTGATGCATACTCTCCGCAAGCAACTGCCGCAAGGAGAGCACCGCCCATTGCAGGACCTTCGTCGTTCTCTGTCTGGGTAAGTTCGATGCCCAGAACGTTGGATACGATCTTGCACCAGAGCTTTGACTTTGCGCCGCCGCCGCAGATGGAGGAACTCTTGATGTCGAGGCCCATCTTCTTGGCGCACTCAAAAGAATCCCTGAGAGCGAACGCAACGCCTTCCATGACTGCAAGAGTCATGTCTTTTCTTGTTGTATCCATGGACATGCCGATGAACATTGCACGGCAGTCGGGATTGTTGAGAGGAGATCTCTCGCCCATGAGATAAGGCAGGAAGAAGATCTTGTTTGTTCCGAGTGCATCAAGGCCTTCCTGTTCCTTTGCGTAGTCGGAAGTGCCGATGATCTCGTCCATCCACCACTTGTTGCAGCTTGCAGCCGAGAGCATGCATCCCATGAGATGGAATCCGCCGTCAGCGTGGTCGAAAGCGTGGAGAGAGTTAGCTTCGTCGTTCTTGAAAGAATCGGAAGAGATGAATATCGTTCCGGATGTTCCGAGAGAGATATTGCACCCGCCGTTGCCGATGATGCCCATACCTACTGCAGCGGCAGCGTTGTCGCCTGCACCTGCAGCGATGATGCACTCCTTGCTGATTCCGAGCTCTTCCGCGATCTCGGGAAGGATCTTGCCGATAGGCTCATAGCTCTCATAAACCTCAGGGAGCCACTCGGGCTTCATGTCGAGGATCTTAAGCATCTCGTCAGACCACTTTCTGTTCTCGCAGTCGAAATAGAGCGTGCCGGAAGCATCAGAAACGTCCGTGGCGAAAACACCGGACAGTCTGTATGCAAGATAATCCTTGGGGAGCAATACCTTTGCGATCTTTGCAAAGTTCTCAGGCTCGTTCTTATGTACCCACATTACCTTCGGAGCCGTAAAGCCGGCGAAAGCAATGTTGCCTGTGTACTTGGACAGGTTTGCCTTGCCGATCTCATTATTGAGATAATCCGTCTCAACCTGGGATCTGCCGTCATTCCAAAGGATAGCCGGTCTGATGACCTTGCCTTCAGCATCGAGGAGCGTAAGTCCGTGCATCTGGCCGCCGAAACTGATGCCTGCGACCTCATTGCCGTCGATACCCTCGATGAGCTTCTTCAATCCCTTTAGGCTGCCTTCGAACCAATCCTCAGGATTCTGCTCTGACCATCCGGTCTGGGGGAAATTTACGGGGTAACTCTCAGAAACAGTTCTGACGATCTCTCCCCCGCTCTTCATCAACAGAAGTTTTACCGCTGATGTGCCGAGATCAATTCCAATGTAATACATATGAACCTCCCGATTCGCTTAATAGTACAAATAACATACTAAATGATTGCTTTTCAAAAGGCATTTACCATTTTGCAAATATTATTCAAAAAAAGTTATGCGTGTTCAACAAATTCAACACTTATTGCGATTTCCGTTTTTCGACGCCACGCGAAAACGTTCGAATGAAATTGTTCAATAATATCAAGGGTTTCAGCGGTTTTTCCTATGCGCATCAGCTACTCTGATGCACAAAAACGGCTTTACATTTTTTGCGGGTGAATACAGCAAGATTTGTTAAATAAGCAAGATATGAATATTGAGGCAATTTTGAGTGAAGAAACCGCCGCAAAATGAACTGAAACCATGACGGAAACATGCTGAAAAAGGCTGCCCCGTAAAACGGAACAGCCTTTGGAAATAACCTGATAACAGAAGATTACTTGATGTCTGCGTGATAATCCTGAAGCGCCTTGACCTCGAAGACTCTCTCCTTTGCAGCCTTGATGCCCTCTGCGCAAGCCTTTGCGGCAGCCATCGTGGTGATGTAAGGGATGTGCTGGCGGATGGCATCCTTACGGATGTAGGAGTCATCGTGAGCTGACGTCTTCCCTGCCGGAGTGTTGATGACAAGATCGATGTCACGGTTGAGGATCATGTCGCCGATGTTGGGTCTGCCCTCGTAGAGCTTCTTTACCTTTTCGGCTTCAATGCCGGCCTTGACGATCATGTCATAGGTGCCGCCGGTCGCAAGGATCTTGAATCCGAGATCAGCAAATGCCTGTGCGACATCGACCAGATCAACCTTATCAAGATCGCTGACAGAGAGCAGAACTCTACCTTCCAAAGGAAGTTCTGTCTTTGTTGCTTCCTGAGCCTTGAAGCATGCTTCGCCGAAGTGTGTAGCAAGGCCAAGTACCTCTCCTGTTGATCTCATTTCAGGTCCCAATACAGGGTCAACTTCCTGGAACATGTTGAACGGGAAGACTGCTTCCTTAAC
>CAMVGO010000098.1 GCA_947167045.1 uncultured Clostridia bacterium | reverse complement strand
CCGAAACCGTTAATCGCAACTTTTACTGCCATATTGAATTCCTCCTAAATTCCCTTAACCGGGATTATTAAACTTTTATAGTGCTCTATGGTCTGCACCTTAAGAATTCTACTCCACATATAGAGGGTTTTCCACAAGATTTTTGTCATAAAAATGTAAATTAAATAAAAAAGGGGCAGATTGCCCCGTTTTTCACGCAAACGATTTTTACTTCACTCAAAAGCCCGCTGAAAATGAGATCATTTCCCGATGACGATAAGCGGGATCCTGATCTCTTCAGGTGTAAGTCCGGCATGTCCTCCGGGCATTTCCTGCGCTTCGATATGAGTATTGAATATGCTCTTGGGCGTAACTGCCAGAGCCACATAATCACCGATCATCTCCGCAAGATCACTGCGATCCCTGCCCGTCCCGAACACCTTGTTCGAGATAACCTCTTCCCTGGTCAGAATGACAAACGAATCTCCGAAATGCTTTCTGAATATCTCCGGGAACGATTCCCTGAATTCTTCCTTAACGAAAAGGTTCAGCGTTCTCGGCTCAAATGACGGAAGACGCACCAGGCAGTTCATTATCTCGGAATAGTCGAGAATGCAGCAGTTATCACAGTCGATGTGACCGTGATCTGCAGTGATAAGGAATAGTGTTTCAGACAATCCCGAGACAGTCTTCTCCACCATCTTCTCAAGTTCCGTGATCATCTCATGAGTCGCTTCGCTCGTTGTCCCGGTCTTATGCATAGTCGAGTCAGGCTCACTCCAGTATGCATAGATGAACTTCTTTCCCGGTTCTTTGCAGAGTGTTTCAATACGGCTCATTATCGCTTCCATGTCCTGCGGATTCGGGGGCAGGAAAGGCATCGATGAATAGGCGGTTCCGCCCGCATCGTTTATCTGATCGACGATATTCCTGTAAGGGGTATGTCTGAATCCTACGTGATAATCAGCGGCAGGCCCGGGGTTCTCAAGTGAATCGGGCATCCATTTTTTCGTGCCGTCAGGATAAGACCCCGTCGGTTCCGCACCCTCCTTCTCTGTCAGCTGATCGGAATTCGTAAAGACCGTAACGTTTTTACCCAGCGCAGGATAGTAGGTATCCCATCCGAGCCAGCCGTGCTCATCGGGATATTCGCCGCTCATGACAGAGGTCGTGGCAGCGACCGTTGTCGGCGGATAAACGGAATCGAACGAGCCAGCCAGATGGCTTCTGAAAAAACCGTCCTCCTTCAGATGCTTTTCGAGTATCGAAATACCCATCGCATCAAGGATAAGGAGCACCACATTCGTGTACTCCCCTTCAAGATAACGGTCAGCCAGCGGAAGCGTTTTGGCGTTCGTTTCCGCGCCAAATTTATTTAATATGGAATTGGACAGATTAACGAGACAATTATCGTAATCCGGCAGATTCATAAGCCCGGGATGCATGAGTCACATCCTCGCTACGACTCTTTTGATGGTGATACCCTGGTCGGCAAATTTCTGCTCGAATTCAGTGCGAATATTCTCCGCATCGTATTTGCTGTTGTGAAGATCCCTCGTCTCCTCTTCAAGCGAAAAGCCCATCTCCGAAAATTCGCCCAACGAAAAATCGAACAGATCGTCGTTATCGGTCTTGAACTCTATTGCTCCGCCCTCTTTCATCATGACCTTGTACTTTGCAAGGAAGTCCCTGTAAGTAAGGCGCCTCTTGGGCTTGTTCTGTCTCGTCCACGGATCCGAGAAATTCAGGAATATCCTGTCCACCTCGTCTTCGGCGAAATAGTTCTCGATTATTCCGGCATCGCCTCTGATAAAGAAGAGATTCGGTATCTCGAGTTCATGCGCTTTCTCGATCGCCGCGAGAGTAACCGAAGCATCTCTTTCCATGGCGATATAGAGCACCTCCGGATGTCTTAACGCCATCTCGGTGCAGAACTTTCCTTTGCCGCATCCTATCTCGAGCCAGACCGGAACATCAGGTGCAAAGCCGCAGGCTCCGCGCCAGTTTCCTTTATTCAGCATAGGCGCATCAAACCAGCGCTCATGGCATTTCTCCATGCGCGCGGGGATATTGCGCTTTGTTCTCATTCTTGCCATAGGATCAGATAAGTTTCTCAGTAAGAGATGTGCCGCCGATCACATGGAAGTGAACGTGCTTGACAGTCTGACCGGCATCTTCACCGCAGTTATTGATCGTTCTGTAAGCTTCACTTACTCCGGAGATCTTAGCTGTTTCAGCAATAGCCTTCGTTATCTCCGCAGAATAAAGCGCACCCTCGGGATCTGCTGCAAGTCCGTTCATGTCATCGAAATGCTTTTTCGGAACAACAAGAACGTGTACGGGCGCAACGGGATTGATGTCCTTGAAGCAAAGGACATAATCGTTCTCATATACTTTTGTTGAGGGGATCTTTCCCGCAACTATATCACAAAATAAGCACATAGCTTTTCTCCTTTAACCGTTAACCTGTGAAGCCAATACTTCCTCAGCCTTTGCAAGAGCATCAGCGAGCTTACTTACATCCTTACCGCCGGCCTGAGCCATGTCGGGACGTCCGCCGCCACCGCCGCCGCATACCTTTGCAGCTTCCTTGATGATGTTTCCGCAGTGAGCGCCCTTATCAACGGCAGACTTTGTGGCCATTGCCGTAAAGAGGAGCTTGTCTCCGCCGTTTGCAGCGAGGAATACAACACCGCAGTCCAGTTTGTCACGGATCTTGTCAGCAGTATCTCGCATTGCCGCTGCATCAGCTGCATCACATGCTGCGATGACTGCCTTAACGCCGCCGATATCCTTGGCACCGGAAACAGCGCTGTCGGCAAATGAACCTGCCTTGGCCTTCTCGATCTCGGCGAGTTCCTTTTCGAGAGATTTAACTTCTGCGTGAAGAGCGTCGATCCTCTCGACGATCTTATCCTTGGGAGTCTTAAGAGCAGTTGCTGCCTCATCGATGAGGGTTCTGTCAGCCTTGTTCATCTCATAGCATCTCTCGCCTGTAACAGCTTCGATCCTTCTGATGCCTGCTGCGATACCGGATTCCGAAACGATCCTGAACTGGCCGATCTGTGCGCTGTTCGCAAGGTGTGTACCGCCGCAGAACTCGAGATCGAAAGGAGCTTCAAAACCGCCAACTGCAACGACTCTTACGACCTCTCCGTACTTCTCGCCGAAGATCGCCGTAGCGCCGAGCTTCTTGGCATCCTCAATCGCAAGGACTTTGGTCTCAACCGGAAGAGCCTGAAGGACAACATCATTGACCATCTCTTCAACCTTGGCGATCTCTTCGGCTGTCATTGCCTGGGAGTTGTTGAAGTCGAATCTCAGACGGTCATTGCCTACATAAGAACCTGCCTGCTCAACATGGTCACCTAAGACCTTCTGGAGAGCGGAAAGCAGGATGTGTGTAGCTGTATGGTTTCTTGCGATCGCAAGTCTGTTCTTCTTATCAACTTCGATGCTGACTGTCCCGCCTGTGGAAACAGTACCCTTAACGACCTTAAGCGTATGGAGATACTTGCCTTGAGCATCCTTATCAACTGAGATTACATCAGCCTCAAAGCCTGCTGTGGAGATCTTACCTTCGTCGTGGATCTGACCACCCATCGTAGCGTAAAGAACCGTCTTGTCTGTAACGAGGATGATGTCATCGCCTTCGGTAGCGCTGTCAACGACCTTAACGCCGTCTTCATCGGACTTCAGGATGTAGATGACCTTTGCATCACACTTGAGGTTATCGTAACCGTCGTATTCAGTAGCATTGGAATCCTTTGCAACTTCATCAGGGATCTCATTTACGGAAAGTGCGAGATCGCCCTTAGCCTTGGTAGCAGCTCTTGCTGTTTCCTTCTGCTTTTCCATTGCAGCCTTGAAGCCTTCCTCATCGACCTTAAGGCCTTCTTCGGAAGCCATCTCGACTGT
>CAMVGO010000097.1 GCA_947167045.1 uncultured Clostridia bacterium | reverse complement strand
CCTACTGTGTAAGCCCACTTAGCGTTCTCGAAGCAGATAGGCTGAATGCCTTCGATGAGGTGATATACATCAAGACCTGCATCTTTTGTGATCTTCTCTGCTTCTTCGATGGAAGCGATTCCATATTCAGCAAGCTTAGCGTTGATCTGGGGGAGTCTTCTCTCGTATGATTCAAATAAATCTGCCATTTGTCATTCCTCCTTATTCCTTGCGCGGGTCGATGAACTTAACGGCATCATCAACACGTCCATACTTACCGGAAGCCTTCTGAAGAGCTGTAGCGGCATCGTCACCCTTCTTGATGAAGTCCATCATCTTACCGAAGTTAACGAACTTGTAGCCGATGATCTCGTCATTCTCATCGAGAGCGAGGTCTGTGATATAACCGTCTGTGAGCTCGAGGTAACGGGGACCCTTAGCGAGTGTACCGTATGTTGTACCTACCATTGAACGTGCGCCCTTACCGAGGTCCTCAAGGCCGGCACCGATCTGGAGTCCGTCCTCAGAGAAAGCACTCTGTGTTCTTCCGTAAACGATCTGGAGGAAGAGCTCTCTCATTGCAGTGTTGATGGCATCGCAAACGAGGTCTGTATTAAGAGCCTCAAGGATCGTGAGTCCGGGAAGGATCTCAGATGCCATAGCAGCGGAGTGTGTCATACCGGAGCAGCCGATCGTCTCAACCAATGCCTCCTGGATGATACCGTCCTTAACGTTAAGAGACAGCTTGCAGGCGCCCTGCTGAGGTGCACACCAGCCGATACCGTGTGTGTAACCGGAGATGTCCTTGATCTCCTTGGAGCTTACCCACTTTGCTTCCTCAGGGATCGGTGCGGCACCGTGATGAACACCCTGATGAACAGAGCACATGTTCTTGATCTCTGTTGAATAAATCATGTCTATTTCTCCTTTCCTTTCAAGGAATTTGTTGGTGGAATGAAACATAGTTTCCGAGTGTTCATTATATAAAAGTAAGGGGTGCTTTTCAACCGATAAAAAGGGCCATTTCGGCAGAAAGAAACAATTCTATGAAACGTTTCAGATGTAAAACGCCTCGTCGATCAGCCCGTACTGTTCCCTGCCCGCATCCAGAACGCCGATCGAGCCGACAGGAAGGTTATGGTTCTCCGGAATAGGCAGTGTGATCTGCAGATTGGCGACAGCCTGACCGTCAACGGATACGATTATTACGAGCGAGTCTTCAAGTTTATCCGCAAACTTAGGACACTGATTATACCAAATGCTGACCAGAAGTTCCTCGAGATCCTCCTGACTGACGCTGTCAAGCTCAACATAAAGCTTGTATATGCAGTAGCCGGCATCCGGAATGAGCGAAGCATAGTCGTCGCCATATTTATAACTTCCGAAATCGAGTTCACTGCAGTATGCCTCAAGATGCATATTGTCCGGCATATCAAATGTCTCATCAAGATAACTGTTCAGGTCTTCCCTGAATCCCTCATTCTCGTTCTCAAATTCCAGGATAAGGTATCCGTGATCATCAAAATTGCTCCCATTACTGCGGTTGACGGTAAAGGAACGGTCAGAAAGAATGATCGGGGAATATACGTCAAAATCTTCAGACTCCATGTCATTAAGCCTGATCCTGCATTTATCCGCAACACTGTCACCGTATTTCTCCGCAAGAAATGAACGCACCTTAGGAGCATTCCCGGTGTAATAGACCAACTCCCTTCCGGAATAGATTAAACACGGGACAAGGATCAGCAAGGCAAACACGCCGGCATAGATCCCTGCAGGCCTTTTGATATCCCGGGGAAGCCTGCGTATATACAGCAGCCCGAAAAGGACCTGATACAAGAGGCAAACCGGCAATACCGGGAGCAGGGTCGAATAAAAGAGTCCTATGTATCCCACGGCTTCAAACCCGTATACATAACCGCGGAAAAGGTCGCCTCCGAAGAAGGTGTCAGTTCCGAAAGCCGCCCCCCACGCAAGCATCAGGTAAGGAACATAGCTTAAGTAGAATATGGCAAGTCCGGCGATGCCTGCACCGCCAAGAGTCTTTATCTCTCTGCTCTTTTTTCCCATTTTCGATCCGCCCCTTATAATACTTTGAACATCAAAGTAAGTTTAGAATATCACAATTTCCGGCATTAATACAGGCATAAATGCGGAAAAGGAAAAGTCCGGGGATTCAGATCATCTGAAGTATTCGACTGCCATGGTCAGTATATTCAATGCCATGAAAACAATGATCGTAATGGCAATGTATTTGCCCTCGTTCTTCCTGCCGGTCTTTCCCGTCAGCTGCAAAAGCTCGAAGATATTAAACACCTGATACGTAATTCCGAGTATGAGGCACAGTTCCGCTGTCTGATTCCACCAGAAATTGCTTTCAAGCCGTAATAGAATGATTATCCCGAGCAGTACAAATGCCAGCGCGGTAACAACCGTCTTTACAATAAGAGATCGTGCGATCTTCTTTTTCTCTTCATTAGTGTAATCCGACACCATTTCCAATGTTTCTTTTAAGTCTGCATCCATGTTTTCTGCCTTCCTTTCGCCTTTTAAAATTTCGCGAAGGTCAACATCATAGAAATCAGCCAATTCGATCAGAATACTGATGTCCGGCATTGTGTTTCCGTTTTCCCACCGCGAAACAGATCTCTGAGACACACCGAACTTACCGGCTATCTCTTCCTGTGTAAGCTTGCGTTCTTTTCTTAATTCCTTAAGCAAAGCGCCTATCTTGATCTGGTCCATATCTCATGCCTCCTTACGGTGGGATAGTACCATCTTACACTATCCGGGTTTAGGTCACGAACTGGGTAAATGCGAAAAAACAACAGGAGGACACACCTGTCCTCCTGCTATAATCAGTCGTTTTTTTTATTTTTGTCTAAAGATCACTTAATGGCATCGACCATCAACTTCACGTACTCGCCAACGTGCGAAGGAGCGTCCTTGCCGTACTGAGCGATAATCTTTACGATGGCTGAACCGACGATCACGCCGTCGGCGCTCCTGGACATGGAAGCAGCCTGCTCCGGAGTTGAGATTCCGAAGCCGATCGCACATGGTACATCAGTTGAAGACTTGACTGCAGCGCAGAGCGACGGGATATCAGTCGTGATATTGCTCCTGACGCCGGTAACTCCTAGGCTCGATACGATGTAGATGAAGCCTGATGCCTCTTTCGCGATCATGGAGATACGCTCATGTGAAGTGGGCGCGATAAGGGATATCAGGTCTATGCCGTATCCCTTGCAAATAGTATCGAACTCATCCTTCTCCTCATAAGGCACGTCAGGCAGGATGAAGCCGTCAATGCCGACCTCAGCTGACTTCTGGCAGAAACGCTCGATTCCGTATGAGAATACGACGTTCGCGTATGTCATGAAGACCATGGGAATCGTAACTCCCATCTCAGTTCTGAGCTTTCTTACCATATCGAAAACCTTATCCGTGGTGCAGCCGCCTTCAAGAGCACGAAGACTTGCCTCCATGATGACCGGACCCTCAGCCGTAGGATCGGAGAAAGGGATGCCAAGCTCGATAATTGATGCGCCGGCTTTCTGCATCTCTACAACGCACTTTGCAGTCGTCTCAAGGTCAGGATCACCGCATGTTATAAAAGGAATGAACGCTTTGCCGTTCTCAAATGCCTTAGCTATATTACTCATTGATGTTCTCCCCTCTGTAACGTGCGATCGCAGCGCAGTCCTTGTCGCCTCTGCCGGAGATCGTGACGATCATGATCTTGTCCTTGGAAAGCGTGGGAGCGAGCTTCATCGCATGAGCTACCGCGTGTGCAGACTCGATAGCCGGGATTATTCCTTCCATTCTGGAAAGGTACTCAAATGCATTTACTGCCTCATCGTCCGTAATCGCAACATACTGTGCTCTTCCGGTATCGTGGAGCATGGCATGCTCGGGGCCGATGCCCGGATAATCAAGGCCTGCCGAGATCGAATAAACAGGAGCGATCTGGCCGTATTCATCCTGGCAGAAATA
>CAMVGO010000096.1 GCA_947167045.1 uncultured Clostridia bacterium | reverse complement strand
ATTTATCGTTCCACTTCATCGATCCCGTATATATATCTGAACTCGAGTATGGAAGAAGCATCCTTTTCCTGTCCTTCAAGTTCTTCTTTCAATGAATTATCCTTGTCAATAATAAAATATATAATACTGCATCCGTACTCTTTTGCCTTAGGCATAAAGTATTCTGCCACCCATTTTGTATCAAGGGGATTATCTTCAAAGCCGTCCCTTGTATCAGCAACATAATTACACCCTCTGTGAGCATTGATTACCTGAAGCGCCTTCATAAGGGGCTCTCTGTACTGTTCCAGCTCACAATATTTTTTCCAGTGAACCAGGACGACATTCTTATCTGCTACATAAAAAACATCGCAGCAAATTGACAAGTAAACTTCTTCCATCTCTTATAAGGTCCTCGATCATTTTTACTGATTATTTACTGATCTAGTCTTTCAGGCTGAGTTGCCGTAAAGCCCTGGATCATTCCACATCTTTTGCAACAATAGCAAATAACGGGACTTCTCTTGGGCTTTAATTTATTGATTTCCCCATCAGGGTAAAAAAACACTCCGTGCATTCCTGCCATTGACCCTTCTATCAACTCTCCACCGCATTTTTCACATTTACTATTCATTGTCTACCTCCTAAATTCCGATTTGCTTATTTCACTATCCTGATGATATTCCGATTTAAACGCCAAACGTTTACAACCTACTTTTCACTCCTTGATCATCATTAAAGCTACCGCAAGAAGGATTGCCGGCGAGATCCATATCGTTCCGATACCAAACCTTACCGACAGTACCCCGCCAATGCCGGCTCCTATAGCAAAGATAAGAATAATGCCAAAGAAATGCAATGCCTTATACAGCAATCCTTTCTCTTTTGTTCTGAAATACTGTGACAGACTTTCCGTACCACTCCTCAGATTACCGATGCACATCGTGCTGGCATATCCGTATCCATGTACCTTTCTGAAAGTCTGCACCTGCATGGCGCATGAAAAAGATACCATGATATTTGCGAGCATATTAAACCCTGTCGGCATAAATCCTACAGCCAGAAGCATTGCAATCTCTATGAAAAGTATGATCTGTCTCCAATGAATCTTGCTGCCTTTCTTAAACCTGCTCTCTATCCTTTCAGCCAAAAAGATACCCGCAGCAAATGATATGAGCGGAAGCATATAACGTAATCCCTTATTCCACTCTCCTTGCATAAAATTCTGGCTCATCAGTACCACGTTGCCGGTCTGGGCATTTGCGAATACGCCATCCCTCACGTTATAAGTATATGCATCCTGTAGTCCTCCCGAAAATGAAAGCAACGCACTTAGTCTAAAGCTTTCAGAGGTCTGCGTTTTTGCAAGAGACATCTCTTTCCTCCAAATATGTCTATTTCTCCTTCTGGTGCAGTATATTTATGAGCCGGATTCTGTAGTTCCTCGTCTATATTCTGAAACGACAGATCCTGCTGTTTTTATTGTATTTAGGGGTAATTCGCATCTGCAATTAGTATCATATATATGTTAAATTAAAATAATTATATCACTGGAGGCAGACATGGATAAAAACTTCAAACCGTATATTCCTGCTGACAAAGTTACCACTGAAATGACACCGGCATCGGTCATACTCGGCATTGTACTGGCAGTTGTTTTCGGTGCTGCAAATGCATATCTCGGCCTTAAGGTCGGACTTACGGTATCAGCTTCCATTCCTGCTGCCGTTATCTCAATGACGGTCATAAGGATCATCATGCGCAAGGATTCGATACTTGAGAGCAACATGGTTCAGACAATAGGCTCTGCGGGTGAATCTCTGGCTGCAGGCTCGATCTTTACCATGCCTGCACTTTTCATATGGGCAAAAGAAGGCGTGATGGAAAAGCCTGCCCTTATCACTATCACGATCATCGCACTGGTCGGCGGTCTTCTCGGTGTATTCTTCATGGTGCCTTTAAGAAGCGCACTGATCGTAAAAGAGCACGGCGTACTTCCTTATCCTGAAGGCACTGCATGCGCTGAAGTCCTTCTTGCCGGTGAGAAAGGCGGATCTTCTGCAAAATCAGTATTTATCGGTATGGCGATCGGCGCTGTGATCAAGTTCGTAACCGACGGTCTTTGCGCTGTCAGATCGGTGGTAACTTTCAAACTCTCCGCACTTAAGACAGAGTTCTCTTCTGAGATATATCCTGCTCTTATCTCGGTAGGATATATCTGCGGTCCAAAGATCTCCGCATATATGTTTGCCGGCGGTATCCTGGGCTGGTTCGTTCTCATTCCTGCGATAGTCCTGTTCGGAACTGATCTGGTCATGTATCCTGCAACAGTATCCGTTGCAGAGCTCTATGCTGACGGAGGCGCTTCTGCGATCTGGGCAAACTATATAAAATACATCGGAGCAGGTGCAGTCGCAGCTGCAGGCATCATCAGCCTTATCAAGACTTTCCCGACTATCGTAAAAGCATTCACCAGCTCTCTTAAGGGCCTCGCGAAAAACAACGGAAGCAAGACCAAGAACGAGCGCACCAACATGGACATCGATATGCGCTTTATTCTTATCTCAATAGCTGTTCTTGTCCTTCTTATCTGGCTGATCCCGGCGATCCCTGTCACGATCATCGGTGCGCTGCTTGTGGTCATCTTCGGTTTCTTCTTCAGTGCCGTAAGTTCAAGAATGGTAGGTCTTGTCGGAAGTTCCAACAATCCGGTGTCCGGAATGACGATCGCCACGATCCTTATCGCGACCTTCTGCCTTAAGCTTACAGGCGATACCGGTGTTCACGGCATGCAGGGTGCTATCGCCATCGGTTCGATCATCTGCATCGCAGCATGTATGGCTGGCGATACGTCCCAAGACTTAAAGACAGGTTATATCCTTGGTGCAACCCCTAAGAAACAGCAGATTGGTGAGATCATGGGAACGATCGCGGCTGCACTTGCCATAGGCGGAGTAATGGTGCTTCTTGATTCCGCTTTCGGATTCGGCACTGACAAGCTCGCAGCTCCACAGGCCACAATGATGAAGATGATCATTGAAGGTGTTATGGATGGCAATCTCCCCTGGGGACTGATCTTCATAGGTGTGTTCATAGCAGTTGTAATCGAGCTTTTGGGCATATCTGCTCTTCCTGTTGCAATAGGTCTTTACCTCCCTCTCGAGCTTTCCGCTCCGATCATGCTCGGAGGATTCGTCAAGCTGTTAGTTGAGAAGATCTACGGCAAGCAGAATGATGACTCCGGCAAAGGCATCCTGTTCTGTTCCGGACTTATCGCAGGCGAAGGCATCCTTGGAATAGTACTTGCCATCCTTACGGTTACAGGTGTTACGGACAAGATAGACGTAAGTTCATATCTTCCTACAGGAAACATAACATCACTGATCGTTCTCATTGCTGTAAGCGCAGTCGTGTTCTTTATGTCAGCCAACGGCAAGAAGATCTCCGGCAAAAAGAAAAATGCAAAATAAGGATAATTTTCTTGATTATGTTTTCGCGTATCCGGAAGGACTGGTCTTTACCTGCTCGGACGAAGGCAAGGTAACCGTTGACATGGAAAACAAGGGCTTTACAAATAAAGTGGCGCAGCGCTTCTTCAAAAGGCCCAAAGTATCACATATCAAACTTGAAGGAATGGGAAGCTTCATCTTCCTTTGTGTTGACGGCAGGCGATCTGTCTATGAGATCGGGCAGCTTGTTCATGAGAAATTCGGCGATGAAGCCGAGCCTCTCTATGAAAGGCTGAGCGTGTATATGAAAAAGCTCGAAGAAGTCGGATTTGTAAAGAAACTGAATTGAATCTTCAACCTTTAGTTTTTCTTTAGGATTGGTGAATAATTCTCTTAAGTTCGTTCTGTCTTTAAGTTTTTCAAAAGCTTTCTTATCTAAACTAAGTGATCCCTCCCTCAGACAAGATAATTATACCATCCGGGTTAAGTTCTCTTGATAACTCTTTGAGTAGCAAATCTGATCCACCTATGGCTACGGGCGGACTTCTCAAAATACATATCGCTGATTTTGGTTGGCTTTTTGTTGGCTTTAGTTATACATCTACTCCATCTTAACAAGCTGCAATCATACTTATCACAAGATTGCTCCCGAAGTGTTTATGCGTATAGTTCAAAACCGGAAAGCGGCCGAGAAGCATTACCGCTGGATAAAAGAATATGCTCCGAAAACAGGTGTTGTCAGAATGCTTAGACTCACCGAAAAACAATACGACAACATCACTATGATAACCGGCGAACCAGATTATCAGGAACAAACCGTTGGTACGAATTGCCATATTATGATATGAAGATA
>CAMVGO010000095.1 GCA_947167045.1 uncultured Clostridia bacterium | reverse complement strand
CGAAGGCAACGTGTGCAAACGTTCATTGACTTGGGGGTGCCGTCAACAACAACCTTAACTCTGTGTACGTTAGCCTGCTGCGTAGTAAGCGCGCGTCTTGAAATCTGTGAACGCGTGATTCTAATCTTTCTGCCAAAGAACATATCTTTCTGGCAAACTTCACACTTAGCCATGCAAACACCTCCTGTTAGAATTCAAATGCCTATGAATAATACCACACCCCATTCCCTTATGCAACAAGTTTTTATGTCTCTTTTCACACTTTTTTGCAGGATCAATTTACAACCTTGCTGCTGAACACTCTCCGTATCGTGATTATCCTGTCGCATATGTCATCACCCGACTGGAAATTGCGCAGTCTTACGGTCGTTCTGGCCGGTGACAGCATAAAGAGCGTTCCCGTGTCGGTGCAAACTGCCATCTCATATATCTCCTTGTCGCCGGGGGCTTTCTTCGGATTTGAAAGGAAAAGGATATCTCCCGGAAGGATCTGATCGATCATGATCTGTCCCGTAACGGCGTCGGGTTCGGGTATTACCTCGGTACCTGCCTTTGACTGGCCTTCCATGGTCCTCGGTATCTGTATTCCGTTGATCTCGGCACACACATATACGACGCCGTTGACCGATGCTCCGTTTATGGACATGCCGTTCTCAATATATTTGCTGTTGACGAATGTCAGTACCGAACTCACAAAGTATCGGCTCGAGACCTCTTCGGTCTCGGCTCTCGGCGAAAGCTCGATAACGCCCGACGAACCGATCCAGCCCTTGTCACCGCCCGGAAGAGCTACCTGGTAAACGCCCTCTCTTTTTATGTCGGCGTAAAGGACCGTATTCATCATTACCTTCTTTATCAGCGTTCCGTTGCTCGCGTGGGTCATTACATTCTTAGAAGGATCCGAGACGATAAGCTTGAACTGGTGAACGTCAGGTTCTATGGAATTCATGTCCTTGATCAGCGTGGAAGCCTTAACATACCCGATAATGCCGT
The DNA here is from genome assembly GCA_947167045.1 of uncultured Clostridia bacterium. Taxonomy (GTDB): domain Bacteria; phylum Bacillota; class Clostridia; order Saccharofermentanales; family Saccharofermentanaceae; genus Saccharofermentans. Next base: position 3,369 of record CAMVGO010000095.1, on the reverse strand, counting down.
CACGCGTCTTGATCTTGCAGTATCCGTTATCGCTGTCTCCGACAAACTTGACCGGCTCGTTATAAAGGACTTCGGCTATTCTTACCGATCCGGGATCGGGAGCCGTCATGATGGCGACGGTGCTTTCCGTGACCACCCTGTAATCCTCATCATTGTAATCATAATTGATTACCGGCTTTACGAAGAGCTCGATATTCGTGTCTTCGAACAGGCCGGGGAGAACTCTCGGAAGTATGTAGAAGACACCTACTATAAGCAGGATGAATGCCGCAAATGCGATGGCAAAGCTCAGAATCTTTCTCTTGCGTACTCCGCCCAAAGTTGCCTGTTTCTCGGAAAGGCCCCATTTGTCCTGCATGTCTTCCGCACTTCCGTACTGTTCACTTCCCTCATCCAGATCGGTAAGGAAAGGAAGTTTAACAGGACGTTCGATGTGTCTGATCGTCTTTGGCGTGACCTCTTCACCGACCACAGGTTTGTTCTTGCGGTCGATACCCTTGAAGATACTGCTGTTCTCGCTCTTTTCACGCTTCTTCATGGATCATTTCCCCAGCAGCATAACGCAATAAGCACCAGCCATTCCGCCGTCATGCGACAGGCTGATCGAGACGGATAAGACTCCCTGTTCTTCCGCATGTGCCAGCGCGCCGCCGGAAAGTCTTACCTCCGGAACGCCTTTTGCATTCTTCACAACTTCGATATCGTGCATTCCGACGCCTTCACTCAAAAGTCCGGTGCCCAAAGCTTTGCCAACCGCTTCCTTTGCCGCATATCTCGCAGCATAGCGTTCAGCCTTCTTCGCCGGATTCTTGGCAGAATCGCAGTAACTTTTCTCGCTTTCGGTAAAGCACTTATTGATAAAGGCCGTATTTGACTCTTCAACGATCTTTACGAACCTTGATATATCAACGAGATCCATTCCACAGCGTACGTCCATCAAATGACCCCGTCACTTTCCTTCCGGCGAGATGGTCCTTGCCGTGGACAATTTTCCGCTGATCCTCATATCACACTTACTTACGAGTTCAGCCTTGGGGAAAGGCGTGACAAGCACCGTAGGGAGCTTCCCCGCCGTTCTTATCTCAAGAAGTGTATTCAAGATCGATCCCACATTATTAAAGAGCGTGACAGAATCCGCAAAGTCGTCTATGACCAGGAAGTCTATACGCTTAAGATCCTCCAGGGTATCGCTGCCAAGGTTCGGCAGATCCTCGCACTTAACATAATACGCACTCTTGCCAAGGTTTATGGCGGTCTTGCATACGCATACCGCGAGGAAAGTCTTTCCTGTCTGCGGAGGCGCGGAATACACCCAGAGAGAAGACTTTTCACCGTCTTCGTTCATTCCGAGCATCGCCTTGAGCAGTTCGTTCCTGACTCTCTTTCTGCCGTTGGAATTTCCCAGATAATCGTCTCTGAAGTTCTTCATCCTGTAGGATGAATAGTCTCCCATTCCGCTCAGCTCATAGCATCTTTCAAGTTCGTTTCTTCTACAGGAGCATACCTTGAGCGTGCCGTCGCTTCCCTTCGTAAATCCCGTGTCATCGCATTTTTCGCAAATGCTCCTGGTCTCATCGAAATTAGGATCTATCTTATAGATCTGTATGATCCTGTCACGCTTGACCCGGAGTTCCTCTTCGGCTATATCAAACCTCTTTACGAGTTTCTCGTCTTTGTCTATAACGGCAATGAGCCTGTTGCCCCTGACGCCTATGATCTGGTCGTCGATCTCCTTGAGTTCGGGACACTGCCTGTAGACGCGTCTTACATTCTCATCCCTGCGGATCTCTCTTGCAGCGGCAACTTCAGTAAGACTCTCATTTATCAATTCCCTAATCGTCTTCATCTGAATCTCCAAACATATCCAGGATATCATCAGGTATATCCGTGTCGTCCTCGGGAATCACGTTTTCTGCCTTTTCAGGTTCCTTTGTGTCTTTCGCTTTTCCCGGAGCCTTTTCGTTCTCAGCAGTATCAGTACTGTTCCCGCCTATCCCTGCTTCATCTCCCGTCCGCCATGCGGAACCGGAAACAGCCTTTCTTCTCGAAGCTTTGCGCTTGTTCTCTTTATGTTCTTCCTCTTCAAACCTAAGAGCATCTTCTGCCGTCCTGACACCGTGATCGTGCCATTTTGCCAAAGTGTCCCCGACATTCTTCAACGTCAGACTGCTCCTGTATTCATTTGCCTTGAATGCGAGATTTACAAGCTCTTCAGTCGCATCGAGATCTTCAACCCAGCGCGTAATGCGCTCGATATCAAGACCGTTGAGCCTCTTTCTCATAATGTGTCCCGTAAGTTTGATCAGACTCTTGATACGGCTGTTGATCTCGAGCTGCTTCTCAAGGCTCTTTATATCCGTATAGCCCTTCTCATACCATGAGCGGGCCATGTTTTCCATACGCTGCAGATCCTTGTGGATAGACTGGTCATAGCCTTCCTCAAAGAGCTTGTAGCAGACTCTGCCGTCAAACTTGTATTCATATAGACACTTATCTATGAGTCTGTAGAAAATATACGGCAGCACGCCCTGATAGAAAGTCGAGGAGATCGAATCTGCAAGTATCTGGCGCTCTTTCTCGTCGCTTGTCAGCACAGGCAGTCCGGAATCCGCCCCGCGCGCCTTCAGGGATTCAACATAATCGCCGACTTCACGGGCCTTAAGGTCATCAAAGGCATATGTCTTGTCATTGCGCGTGATAAGGTTTGCTGCCATAAGTTCTGCCAGAACGGGACCTGAATCTTCATCGGATATTATCTTAAACTTCTTAATGGTATTCTCGTCAAAGGCAGTCTTATTGCCTGTCATGTTGAGCCAGAGATATACGAGCAGGGCATTCCTGCTCAGATTCTGCGCATATCTTACAAGGAATATATCAGGCACGAGACTGTCATTGATCATAAGTCTCGAAAAATCATCCATGCCTTTATCTTTTTTCTTTTCCACCGGAACTCTCTCCCATAAATCTGCTTTGCTAATTATAGCATGTTTGGCAGATCCTTTCGGGTAAAGCTTGGGCTAATCCTTTCCATTTTGTGGACAAAAAAATCGGACCGGCTCTTTCGAACCGGTCCGGGTTTAAGATCTGTTAATGATCAGTCAGATCAAGCTTCGTTAGCCTTCTTGACATAAGAAGCATAACGGTCTCTTGAATCCTGATAGCATCTCTGGAAGAGGCCGTCAACAACTTCTGCATCGTACTTCTTGTAGAGAGAGTTGTAACGTACTTCTGCCTTGAGGAATTCGAAGAAGTCTGCTGTAGGCTCCTTGGAATCGAGAGTGAAAGGATTCTTGCCTTCTGCAGCAAGAGCAGGGTTGAATCTGAAGAGGTGCCAGTAACCGCACTCAACAGCCTGCTTCTCTCTGTTCT
>CAMVGO010000094.1 GCA_947167045.1 uncultured Clostridia bacterium | reverse complement strand
AAGAAACCCTCATCTTGGGATAATTTCGAGCACAAATTTTATCCCAAATCACAAGTAAACCTCATCTTGGGATAATTTCGATCTCACCTTTCAAAAGTCGAGGTATCGAAACGCAGATAATCACTTCGATTTCGATACCTGTCGAAAAGACAGGTCAGAATTCTGCAATCAACTGCAACTGCCACACTTGCTGAAACAATAAGGGGCTGCTCATTATGTTTTGAGACAGCCCTTAGCAGGTTTACTTTTGTTATGTATTCTTACTTACGGATTGGTGCAATAACCTGCGCTGTTGAAGTTATAGCTCTTGCCGTTGATCGTAAGTGTCTGGTTCTTTGCATACCATCCGGTTGCGTCGCCGAACCACCAGCCGGTTGAATCTTTCTTCCAGGATGCCCTTTGCTTATAACTCCAGGCACCGCCTTTACTGAGCCAGTAACCGTCGCAGTATTCATTCTCGGCCATTGCGCCTGATGATTTGAAGTAATACCATGTGCCGTTTATCTGTTTCCAGCCGGTGACCATTTTGGCGGCTGTGTAGTCACTGCCTCCGCTCTTATCTTCGAAATAGTACCATTTGCCGGAATCGTTTACCCAGCCTGTCTGCATAACGCCGCTCTTATTAAAGTAACGCCATTCGCCTTTGATGAACTGCCAGCCCGTCTGCATGACACCGTCTTCGTTTACATAATATACGGTTATATCGTGAGTGCCTTTCGAAACATCCCAGTCGTAGATTGTTACATAGGTGCCTGTAAGCATATATTGACTTACACCGAAGAAGTACCATTTGCCGTTAATCTTATTCCATCCGTAACAACCTTCACCGCTGCCGTTGAATCTGTACCATTTACCATCGATCTCTTTCCATGTGTTGGTGATGATGTAACCGTCTTTGTCAAAGCAGTATAAGAAACCGCCGATATATTTCATGCAATCCTTCGGATAAGAACCGTCTGCGTTCTTGAACCACCAGCCTTTGGAATTATTCTTCCAGCCATAATCTTTATAGGAAGTGACCATGGTTGAATTGTCAACAAGGATCGAGCGGTACGGATATACCCATGATTCGTTATAAACTGAATATTCTGTGGTTGTGTCGGTCCATTCTGTTTCCTCTCCCTTTTGATAAGCAAGCTGGAGTCCGGGATTTGCGGATATATCGATCGAGGACAGATCTGTTCCATAGGTATAAAGCTCGCAAAGATTGGTTAAGTATTCGATACCTTTAAGTGAAGAGACATCCATATCTACCACACTGAGCCTCTTTATGTATTCGATCTCTTCCTCCGACAGATAGCCGTTTTCATCCGAATCATATTTGGATGTCATAAGAAGCTCCCTGAAAGTTTTATCCGGGAAGTTAGTCGAATTAATGGCAATTTCCGTAGATGCAGATCCGTACATTACTTCCCCGGATACTGTATCTTCTTCCACGTCAATGACATCTGATCCGCCGGATGACTGTTCATCAGCCAGGACGCTGATACCGCCGCCAAGCAGAATGCTCGATGAGAGCAGAAGAGAGAGCGCATTTTTCGTCAAATCATTTTTCATACCCTATTCCTCCTGTTTTATTTGGTAATTCGATTATATCCGCAAAACAGATAAAAAATAAGACTTTTTTGATAAAGCCCGCGAAATTGTGATACGGATTTGCCAATGTCCCGAAATAATCAGCCTTAAGCAGTTTGTTTGATTTTTCGAGATGGGGATCTCTGATAATTGTTTATCAAGACGGCTGTTTTCTGTTATAATTACTTGTTATTTAAAAGATTTAGGAGAACAGCATGAGATACGCAGCACAGAAGGGTACGAGGGATATACTTCCTTCAGAGATACACAATTGGCAGATCGCAGAGAAGGTTTTTGCCGATGTATGCCATTCCTTCGGCTATGAAGAGATCAGGATCCCGACTTTCGAGCAGACAGATCTGTTCCAGAGAGGTGTCGGTGATACCACGGACGTTGTAACCAAAGAAATGTACACATTTGAGGATAAGGGCGGAAGGAGCATCACCTTAAGACCTGAAGGTACTGCCGGTGTTGTCAGGAGTTTTATCGAGAACGGTATGACGAGCCTTCCTTCTCCTGTCAGGATGTTCTATAACATCACGGCTTTCCGTTATGAGAAGATGCAGAAGGGCAGGATGCGTGAGTTCCACCAGTTCGGTCTGGAGTCTTTCGGTGCTGCAGGTCCGGATATAGATGCGGAGATCATTTCCGTAGTTGACGTTTTCTTCAAGAAGATGGGACTTAAGAATATCGCACTGCACATCAATTCCATTGGATGCCCCAACTGCCGCGGAGAATATAACAGGCTCCTGAAGGATTATTTCAGACCTCATGTTTCTGAGATGTGTGAGGACTGCCAGGCAAGATTCGAGAAGAATCCTTTGCGCATGATCGACTGCAAGGTCGATGGAGGCAAGGATCTGGTTAAGAATGCACCCAGGCTCATAGATCACCTCTGCGACGATTGCAGGGCACATTTCGAAGGCCTTAAGACAAGACTTGAAGCGATCGGCATTTCTTACACTATCGATCCTAATATCGTTAGAGGTTTGGATTACTACACAAGAACAGTCTTCGAGTTCGTATCGGAGAACGTCGGTACTCAGGGGACCATCTGCGGCGGCGGAAGATACGACGGTCTCGTGGAAGACTGCGGCGGAGCAGCTACTCCCGGCATCGGCTTTGCAATGGGTGTCGAAAGACTTCTTCTGGAGACCGAGGCTCAGAATGCGCTCAAGGAAAAGCCTTCTTATGTGAAGATCTACATTGCTTCAATGTCTGAAGCTGCAAAGATCGAAGCGCTCAAGATCTGCTATTCATTAAGACTTGCAGGAATCGGCTGTGAGACAGACATGGCAGGAAGATCTTTTAAGGCTCAGATGAAGTATGCAGGCAAACAGGGAATACCGTTCCTCGCCGTTATCGGCGACGATGAGCTCGCTAACGGCGAAGTAAAGGTCAAGAATATGGCAGACGGTTCCGAGACAGCCGTTAAACTTGACGGCATCGGTGATTTCCTTGCCGGAAAATAACATAGAAAAGTTAAGCATTTGCTGGAGGTAATATAATGCAGTCACGTACACATACATGCGGAGAATTAAGGCTTGCTGATGCCGGAAAGAAAGTACAGCTTTCAGGCTGGCTCGAGAATTTCCGTGAAGTAGGCGCAGAGCTCGGATTCGTTGTTATCCGTGATTTCTACGGAACAACTCAGATAGTCATCGAGACGGCTGAGATGATGAAGACTTTCAAGGCAATAACCAAGGAGTCAACGATCACCGTCGAGGGTACAGTCAGGGAAAGAAGCTCCAAGAATCCCAAGCTCGATACAGGCGATATCGAAGTCGTTCCCGATAAGGTTACTGTACTCGGACGCTGCCGTTACAACGAACTTCCTTTCGAGATCAACCACAGCAGGGAAGCTGATGAAGCGGCAAGACTTAAGTACAGATACTTGGATATCCGTAATCCGGAGGTCAAGAAGAACCTCATCCTCAGAAGCAATGTTATCGCAGCACTTCGAAATGCCATGATCGACCATAACTTCATGGAGATCACGACACCTATCCTTACGGTATCTTCACCTGAAGGTGCAAGAGACTATCTCGTTCCCGCAAGAAAGCATCCGGGCAAGTTCTATGCATTGCCACAGGCACCCCAGCAGTTCAAGCAGCTCCTGATGGTTTCAGGCATCGACAGATATTTCCAGATCGCACCCTGCTTCAGAGATGAGGACGCAAGAGGCGACAGGTGCCCGGGCGAGTTCTATCAGCTCGACATGGAGATGGCATTTGCTAGCCAGGAAGATGTCTTCGCGATCATCGAAGACGTATTGCCTCCCGTTTTCGCAAAGTACGGTAAGTACAACAGAGCTTCAGGCTCTCCTTTTATGCGCATTCCTTATCTTGAGGCTATGGAGAAGTACGGCACGGATAAGCCCGATCTCCGTATCGACCTCACGGTTACGGATGTTACGGATCTTTTGAGAACGGAAGAGTTCGCACCTTTTGCTGAAGGCGAGATCAAGGCGGTTGTTATCTCTGACTTCCACGAGAGCCGCAAGTTCATCGATAAGACTATGGGTGAGTGCGAGATCCAGTCAGGAAGCAAGGGCTACTGGTTCAGGATGGATGAGAACGGCGAGATCGTCGGAGGCATTTCCAAGTTCGTAGCTCCCAAGAAGAATGAAGTGATCACCAAGCTCGGCCTTAAGCCTGATACACTCGTTGTTCTTTCTGCAGGCAATAAGGGCCAGGCACAGAAGATGGCAGGTGTTCTCTTAAAGACATTCGGCGCTGCGGTTCCGGGCCACATGGACAAGGAACAGTACGCATTCTGCTGGATCGTTGATTTCCCGATGTATGAGATCGGTGAGGAGTCCGGCGAACTCGAGTTCTGCCACAATCCTTTCTCCATGCCTTCCGGCGGACTTGATGTCCTCCTTAAGGCTGAAAGAGGCGAGATCGATCCTCTGTCCATCATGGCAGACCAGTACGATCTCGTAGTTAACGGTATCGAGCTCTCATCAGGCGCCGTACGTAACCACGATCCTGAGATCATGATCAAGGC
>CAMVGO010000093.1 GCA_947167045.1 uncultured Clostridia bacterium | reverse complement strand
AATTGATGCCGTTTTGATGCCGATTTAGTACTTTTTTGATTTTTCCCTTTGCAATAATACCATCAGAAGCAAAGCAAAGGAGGAAAAAACATGTTTCCGGATTTAGCAGTTAAGTTTAAGAATTATGCCGCAGATATGGGGAGCGGATTCGTTGTGATTGCGGGCTTTTTGCTCGCAATCACAATGGTATTTGTTATGGTTTTCGCACGCTGGAACGGAATCAGAAACAGTACCTCTTACTACGGGATCTCCCGGGATGAACCCGGGATAGAATCCCAGGTCGAGGAATCCGGCTGCATAACACTTGTTGTTACCGAAAAGGATTAACCCCGATCAGTCTTCACCGACGAATACATTCCAGGATGCAATCTCAGTATCTTTTATGGTCTTCATAACGAGTTTTGCATTATCGAGAAGATAGTCGCTGTAGCCCGAAGACCAACCTCGAGCTACCAGTTCCTTGATAACCATACCGCTTATTTCTTCTATAAGATCGACCTTAGCTGAACTTTCTTCTTCGCTCATTTGAGAAAGCCTCATAAGCGGTAGTCTGACACTCTTCAAGGTGGTAAACTCTTCCATCGCTCTGAAACGCCATTTGTAATATGGCATATACCGGCCGTTGAGAAGGAACAATGCCGCGGAAATCTTGTATATAAATTCCGTAACACAATAATAAGCGGCCCCGACATCACCACGCTTTATGGAGCGATCATAGTTGAACTGACCGGTCTTTCCGGCCATGGCCAGGTCTGCAGCGACTTTCTTCTTTAATACATCTTCAGGATAAAATCCTTCCCATACTTTTCTAATCGCACTGAACTCTCCCGAGACATCACGGAACACTTTTCCGTTTACGGCTTCGGCAAGATACATCTGCGGGGTTGCAAGCCAATCCTGCGTTGAAACAGGTGCTGCTGTCATTCCCGTATGCTCATAATAGAATTCTTCAATACTGTGAACGCCGATGCGTTTGCTCCTTGCACCCGTCATGATCCTGCTCGGCTCCGCCATCCCGATATCCATTCTGTGTCTGAGGATAAATCCTTCTGCAGGAAGTGAGTCATATGCTTTCTGAAGATCATTGCCGATCTTCTTTTTGAGTTCTTCAGGAAGCCATAAGCAAAAGCCCGGAGCGTAATCGTGATCTCTCGAGATGTAGTCGTCATATCCGAAGCATTCGGATGTCTGACCGGCAAGACCTGCCGCTATCTGATCCTTGTATTCCGCGAAATCTTTTTCGAGCATGGGAAGACCATACTCTTCGAAATATACTTCTGATATCTTAAGTCCGTTCCACATAGTAAGCCCCTCTGCGAAGAATAAATCAAAAAGAAGCGCTGAGGTCATCAACGCTTCTTTTATTCTACATCAATTGTATTGATCTTATTATTTTGCAGCTGACATCTGCTGAGCCTGAACTGCTGTGATGCAGATTACGCCTGCGAGCTCATCTACGCTGCATCCTCTGGAGAGGTCATTGACAGGTGCTGCCAGACCCTGAAGGAAACTGTATGCTTCGGCCTTGCCGATCCTCTGGATGAGCTTATAACCGATGTTGCCGGCCTCAAGGTTAGGGAAGATGAGGACATTAGCCTGTCCTGCAACGGGTGATCCGGGAGCTTTGGAAGCTCCGATCTCAGGGATGATTGCAGCGTCTAACTGAAGCTCTCCGTCGAGCATGACATCAGGATATTTTTCTTTAGCGATCTTAACTGCTTCAACTACCTTGTCTACGAAGGGGTGATTTGCCGAACCCTTTGTGGAATGGCAGAGGAAAGCGACCTTGGCTTTTTTGCCGATGAGAGCTTCGAAAGATGCAGCAGATTCTGCTCCGATCTCGGCTAATTCCTCAGGATTGGGATCCTGCATCAGTGCGCAGTCGGCGCAGAGGATGATGCCGTCTTCGCCGATGGACTTGTCGGGAATATCGAACATGAATGCGATCGATGCTATCTTTCTCTCAGGAGCTGTCTTAATGATCTGAAGAGCAGGACGGAGCATGTCTGCGGATGTGTGGCATGCGCCTGATACGAGACCGTCAGCATCACCTGATTTGACCATCATGATGCCGAATGTGAGCTTATCGCCTGAGATGAGCTCTTTTGCCTTTTCGAAGGTCATGCCTTTTTTTGCTCTTATCTCGGCTAAGAGGGTTGCATATTTATCAATCTTGGCCGATTTGGTGTGATCAAGGATCTGTACGCCTGTCAGGTCAGCGCCCAGTCTTGCGGCTGAACCCATGACTTCTTCTTCGGTTCCTATGATGATGGGCGCAGCGGTTCCTTCGGCAAGTACTTTTGCTGCCGCGAGTATAGTTCTGTCGTCTTCTGATTCGGGAAGAACGATAGTCTTAACATCACTTCTTGCTCTTGTTTTGATCGTCTCAATAAAACTCATGGTTTTGTTCTCCTTAAAGAAAATCGAAGCCTTCAAATCTCGGCTTGCCGGGATATGTCTTTGCCTGTTCGTCGCCTCTTAATACTCTGAGCGCTGCAGCTCTCATGGCTTCATGTTCGAGTTCGCCGGGATATGAGGCGATGGGCGCGATCCATCCGCACGCTTCCTCAATGCCGCCCAGCACATCCTGGAAACGCATCAGTCCGCCGGTCAACACGATTCCGTCGACTTCACCGTGAAGTACGCATGCCATTGAACCGATCCACTTTGTGATCTGATAGATCATGGCATTCCAGATAAGCTGTGCCTTGGGATCACCGGCTTCAACCATTTCGTGGATCGTATCTGAATTAGATGTGCCGAACCAGGATGAGAGACCGCCTGTAGCCATGCACAGACTTCTGAGTTCTTCCTTGGGTCTGTCGTAAAGCTTGGTGATAACATCGGTTATGGCCATTGTTCCCATTCTTGTAGGAGTCATCGGGCCGTCTCCGCCGCTGCCGTCATTGGCATCGATCATTTTGCCGTGCTTGTGAGCTGTGATGGTGATGCCTCCGTCGATGTGGCATACGATGAGGTTCATCTCGTTATACTTTCTGCCGACGCTCTTAGCATACTTATGAGCTGTAGCACGAAGATTAAGCGCATGTGTTGCTGAGTGTCTGTATATACCCTTAACACCTGTGATCCTGGCAACATCCTGATATTCATCGACGACGATGGGATCGACCATGAGAAGTCTGCCGCCGAACTCGTCGTGAAGTCTTTTTGCCATCTGTACGCCGAGCATGCTGGAGTGATAAACACCGCCCTTAGCTTCGCGGATATCGTTTATTAGTCTGTCGTCCACTTCGTATGTGCCGCCTTCGATGGGGTAGCATGCACCGCCTCTGCCGACGATCGCATCAACGCCTGTGAGATCGATATTGTTATCTTTCAGCCACTTCATAACATATTCCATGCGGTAATCGAGCTGGTCGTTAATGGTGGGGAAATCTTTCAGTATCGCTGAATCGTGGAAAACATTGCCTTCGAGAACGCTCTTTTCATTTTCGAAAAACTCGACCTTGGTGGAGGTGCTTCCGGGATTCACTACAAAGATGCGGAATATTTTTGTATCTGACATATACGTTCCTCTTTATAATTATTTAACTAGGACAGTATACTCGCATTTTGCTGAAAAAAATACAATATTCTTTCCTGTGATGTTAAGGCAGCGTTAAGGATAAGTCACTTTTGTTTGAGTATAATTAACGTGTTGCTTCATAACGGGATTAATGGGAGGTTAATATGGAAGATAAAACTTTGCGCAAGGGCTTATCGGTAACGGCGATAATACTTGTTGCAGTCATGGCTCTGGTCATGTGCCTGAATAACGTCAATGGCATTGCTTTCGGTGATGAGACTAAATATTACGGTATTCCTTTTATCGCTGCCTTTGCGATACCGCTTCTGGGATTACTTATCATCCTTACACGTTATTGCAAGAGTACGGATACTGTAAGTGATATGATCGCCGCAATAGGCGTCAGATATGCCATCTTCGGCTGGTGCTTTATCTTCGTAATGAGAGTGATGGGATACATTATGAAGTTATTCTTCCATGATTTTTACATGCAGAATTACTCAACCATCTATCTTATAATGAATTCGTTTAATGTATGTGTCGTATGCACGCTGGTGCTGGCACTTGTACTCCGCGGTCTTCCGACAGTAAAGATAGAGAAGAAGACGATCAAATTCGGGCAGCTCCTTGTGCTCATACTGATGGTTTACGGACTTGCCCAGGTAGGTTCTTTGATGGGAATGCCGATCCATTCCGTTCTGACACTTCCCACAACGTTAAAGGAACAGGAATCACTGGGCCAGCTTCAGGATCTTCTCTTTACGTCAAACACTGTCATCAGGATCATTACCGTAGGAATCCTTCCGGCCATCTTTGAAGAACTCCTGTTCAGAAAATTTCTAATAGACAGGACGCTCCGTCACGGAGAATTCATCAGCTGCGCAATGTCCGGCATAATGTTCGGCTTATGGCACGGCAATTTCCAGCAGTTCTTCTTCACTTTCTTCATTGGGGTTCTGTTCGGTTTTGTCTACATCCGTACGGGAAGGATAATATATACCATGATCCTTCACGGAAGTTTGAATCTGGTTACATCTTCGATAACGACTGAACTCTTGGCTGAGTTGATCAAGCGGACCGGTTTTAATTTCGAGACAGGACAGG
>CAMVGO010000092.1 GCA_947167045.1 uncultured Clostridia bacterium | reverse complement strand
GTTGTCAGCAGCCCGTTTCACGGTCTGCGTGTAGTTCCTTGTAAACTGACCTAATAAACTCTCGAAAACTCTTGCATTATATAGTATAATTTGATGCTATTCTCTCATATGTACTAATAGCTGCCTTTTGCATCATCTCACTCACCATAGCATTTCTTTTTTTTATTTGGTTGTTCCATAATCTTCGTTCAATGCTTTCTTTCTCTTTCAGCTTCTCTGCTCTGCGTTTTTCATCAATTATTTCTTTTGATTTATTATCCCTGTTTGAACGTCTTACCCAAAATGATTTAGAACTACTATTCTCCCATATTCTGCTTCCGCTACCATTCTGAAAAGAATTTCCCCAACTCATACCATAACACTCTTCTTTTGTAGCTCCAAAATGCATCACGCAATACCTATTCTTTCTAATCGCACGAGCCCACGATGGATAGGGAGTGGCAAATGTCGTCTTCAGCTCATTTAATACCCACTTTTCATATTCAGGATCATTTTGCATTGCCTTAAATCCGTCATCTGAAATGTCCACAGAATATGAATCATTTAATGCATCTGAGCAGAACTGAAATGATGATATCTTTTCACTAATATATTTCTTGTACTCATCCAGTGTCATATCTTTCTTAGATATCACCTCAGTATGATTCACCTTTTGCAATCCTTCAGTATAATTGGCTTCGACCTTACTATCTATCACAGACACAAACCCCGTCTTACTTGACACATTGCTATCTTGAACACTGGAATCAGTTTTTTTTATATCTGAGCCCCTATTTACTGCTTGAATATAGTTATTATAATAGCCCATCATTCCTCCAACATTAATCATATTGTTCATATCAATACCTCCTCGTATAATATATGGATTTATAAATTCTAAAAAGAAAATCTTCCTTGACATAGTTCAATCGTTCCATCTTTTTCAACTACTATTTCGGACTTTTATCAAAAAAACAAAACACTAAATTATATTCTTTGCAGAATTCGGCTATTTTTTGCAGAATTCGGCCATAATACAAAAAAGCATAGAGCCAAAGCCCCACGCCCTATAATCAAATATTACATTGCAAAGCTAATACCTCACGTTGCACCTTTCGCTGTTTTTCGGGTTGGGGGACTGTACCTCTCTCTGCCACGATAGCTTTCTTCTCAGCTAACCTTGCTCTAAGAGACGGTCTTCCCCTATATCTACGCTTCCGTTCTTCTTCCTCAATCCGCTCATGTTCGACATTTCGGATTTCCTTGCGCTCTTCAGCCTTGGGAACGGTGTTGCTCAGATAGTTGTCAATCTGGTTAAGGTTCTCCTCTTCCAGCTCCTCAACCTTGGCAAGCGGCTTATATTCTGCAAGCTTTATCAGTAGTTCTGCAGCCTTACGAACATCCTCAATATTATCACTCTGCGATAGCACATCCCCTAAATACTTCTTATAATCCATGGAATTGCCACTACGGATATCAGCAGCGATATTCTGTACCTGCACCTCCCAGTTATCTACCGTATCTTTGTACTCATAAGGATCAAAATCACTGGAGAATCTGTCTATCTCCGCCGCAAGTTTAGCCGCTTCGTCCACATATACAGGCTTAATGGCATCCAAATCCACAGTCTGATCTGAAAGCTGTCTGCCATATTCCCCATGCCCAGGCAGATTACCAACAACCTCTGCATCAGGAAATGCCTCAATAAGTTGTGTCAGTTTCGATACTGCCTCTGCATTATTTCTGATATCAGGAAGGTATCCAAGGTCATTGAGGCCAATCCTGTTTCCATATAAGAAATCCCACTGGACATCATCCATTTCCTCTGCCCCAACGGTATGCACATTGATTCCAACTGCCGGAATCATGTTCATATGCTCTGGCGGTATAGCATCATATATTGCCTTTGCTTCTTCAATAGTTGCTATGTTTTCATGGTACTTACCCATGCTGTGAAACTCACCGCATTCTGCCACCGTATAAGTTACAATCGTTTCAGCCTTCTGTGGAAAATCTAATGCCTTACTTTGTTCCTCTTCCACTGCCATCTGCGCCTGCTTCTCCGCAAGATAAGCCTCTACGCCTGTCAAATACTCTGAAAGGCTTCCCGACTGCTCCTGCGATATGGGGTTTATGTCAAGAGCTACGCCTCCCATGACAATTCCATCCTCATGGAGCAGATTAAACAAGGTATCCTCCCTCTCCGAGCCGCTGAAATACAGAACAACATCAAGATCGGAGCCTTCCATTTCCATCCCACGGCAACGGCTTCCCGATACCACTACATCCTCTATTGTCACATCAAGGTTGTATTCTGTTATCAGCTCCTGCACATGATTTTTCACAAAGGATTCAATTGTATCCGGGTCCATCGTCCCAAGTTCATGGAACATCTCTTTTGTCTTATCCTTAAATGCGCTTATGACTGCCGCATCATTAAGGCTGCTATTCATGTTTTCATTATCCATTACTGTCCGCCTTTCTATGGGACTTCGAAGATTTCTCCCCGAAGCCCCATGTAATTTAAGATATAACTGTCTCTTTTTTCTTCTGAATATCAGGACTATTCCTGTCCATAGCTGCCACGATATCTTTTTTCTCATTAAGTCTTGCAATGAGAGACCGCTTTTCTTCTTTTTCTGCAGGTTTTGAATCAGTTTTATCCTCGCCATCAACATTCAAATGATTATATTCCTCTGGAATATCCCCATCAGAAACAGCCTCTGCCTCATCTGCATTTACATCTGGTTCTGAAAGTTCTTCTTTTTTCTCAGTTTCAGGCTCCTGCTTCGGTGCATCTTCATCAAGATCAACTGCATCCTCGCCTTTTTCATCCATATCCAACAGGCTGTTCAGTTCAGCAAGCCTTGCGAGCTTATCTGAAAGTTCCTGTTCCTGCGGGAAAGGCTTTTCAACCTCGATTTTTGCCGTTTCAAGCTGCTGCTCCACGTTTGCGAGCTTTGCTATCGCATCCTCAAGCTGCTTTGTCATGCCCTCCATGACATTGCCGATACGGGTGATGTTACCGAACGGATCGGAACCAATTTCTACAGCATGACTTAAGTTCCCCTTCATATTCAGAGTGAACTTCCTGCTGAAAGAATCAAAGGTAACGTTCATCTTCATACCAAGATACTCACCGATTGGCACAGGCACATTTGCCTGCTTCATCTCCTTGCAGATGCCGATAATCGCCGTACCGGCTTCCTTCCTGTCATCATAGGTCTTACCGGCTACCGTCATGGTAAAGATATCCTTATCGGCAGGCTTGTTGGCATTGTAAGTGGCAATATCTGCCTTCATTCCGGCGATACGCTCCTTTAGTGCCGATATCTGCTGAGGATAGTTCTTTGCGATATTATCCTCCAGTCGGTATTTCTGACTGGTATGGTTCGCTTTCATAAGCTTCAGCTTTGATACCTGGATGTCGAGATCCATCTTTTCTTTGATATAAGGATTTCCCGTAGCAAGAGCCTTGACCTCCGCATAGGTAAGTGCCGCCTCGTCGATATCCTCACAGCTTCTGACTGGAGATTTACTGGTCATGATCTGCCCGATGAACTTCTGCTTATTCTCGATAAGCTGCCACGAGTACGCATCAAACGTACCCTCGGTAACATAACGGAAGATCTTTACCTTCGGATTGGTATTGCCCTGTCGTAAGATACGACCTTCCTGCTGTTCAATGTCAGAGGGTCTCCATGGCACATCCAAGTGATGAAGTGCTATCAGCCTGTCCTGCACATTCGTACCGGCTCCCATCTTCTGCGTTGATCCCAATAAAAAACGGACCTGTCCGCTTCTTACTTTGCCAAACAGCTCCGCTTTCCTCGTCTCGGTATTCGCATCATGGATAAAGGCTATCTCTTCCGGTGGCACTCCTTTTGCTATCAGCTTGTCCCTGATATCCTCATATACATTGAAGGTTCCGTCTCCTTTAGGTGTACTCAAATCGCAAAAAATGAGCTGGGCCGACCGCTTATCTTTTGTCTCCTCCCAAATCTCAAATGCTTTCTCCACGCATACACTGGACTTACTGTTAGGATCATCCGGCAACATATCATTCATGAGTCTCTGATCCAGTGCCAGCTTACGCCCGTCGTTTGTGATCTTAAGCATATTATCGACAGATGAATCCACCATACGGTTACGCACCCGCTCTGCTCTGTCTGCCAGGGATGCCACCATTTCCTTCTGCGCTTCTGAAGGTTTAAGTGTTACATTCTCATATTCTGCCTCCGGCACAGGAAGTTTTAACATATCCGGTGTTTGTATATCTGCACTCTCCTTAAAGAGTGCGATCAGCTCCGGCAGGTTAAAGAACTTCGCAAACCTTGTCTTCGCTCTGTATCCGGTTCCCTCCGGTGCAAGCTCTATCGCCGTTTGCGTATCACCGAAGTTCGCTGCCCATGCATCAAACTGTCCCAGTCCCAGCTTCTGAAGTGTACCATACTGTAAATATCTCATATTGGTATATAGCTCCGTCATGCTGTTGGAAATTGGCGTTCCGGTTGCAAAGGTCACGCCTTTACCGCCTGTCAGTTCATCAAGGTACTGGCATTTGTTGAACATATCCTGCGACTTCTGCGCCTCTGTCTGTGCGATACCTGCCACATTCCTCATTTTGGTATACAGGAACAAATTCTTGTACGAATGCGATTCGTCCACAAAAAGTCTGTCAACTCCAAGCTGCTCAAAGGTTACGACATTATCCTTACGGCTCTGATCATTTAATTTATCAAGCCTTG
>CAMVGO010000091.1 GCA_947167045.1 uncultured Clostridia bacterium | reverse complement strand
TTATTCAAGCTCTATCGTTGCCGGTGGTTTCCCTGTGCAGTCGTAGAAGACTCGGCTGATGCCCTTTACTTCGTTTACTATCCTGCTCGTGACTTTGTTTATCAGTGACCAGGGAAGTTCTGCTGCTTCAGCTGTCATAAAGTCTGTTGTCGTAACGGCACGGAGGAGACATGCATAATCGTATGTTCTCTCGTCGCCCATGCAGCCGACTGAGCGCATGTTTGTGAGTGCAACGAAATACTGGTTGGCGTACTTGTCGAAGCCTGCAAGCTGCATCTCTCTTCTGAAGATCGCGTCTGCATCCTGAACGAGCTTTACCTTCTCGGCCGTAACTTCACCGATGATCCTTATCGCAAGACCGGGACCCGGGAACGGCTGACGGAAGACGAGGTTTTCGGGAATGCCGAGCTCAAGGCCTGCCTTTCTTACTTCGTCCTTAAAGAGGAGCCTTAAGGGTTCGATGATCTCCTTGAAGTCAACGTAATCGGGAAGGCCGCCTACGTTGTGGTGTGACTTGATGACGGCGCTCTTGCCGAGGCCGGACTCGATAACGTCAGGATAGATGGTACCCTGTACGAGGAAGTCGACAGCGCCGACCTTCTTGGCTTCCTCTTCGAATACGCGGATGAATTCCTCGCCGATTATCTTTCGCTTTGTCTCAGGATCCTCGACGCCTGCGAGCTTTGAATAGAAACGCTCCTGTGCGTTGACTCTGATGAAGTTAAGATCATAAGGGCCTTCAGGTCCGAATACAGCTTCGACCTCATCGCCCTCGTTCTTTCTGAGGAGTCCGTGGTCAACGAATACGCATGTGAGCTGCTTGCCTACTGCCTTGGAAAGGAGTACTGCGGCAACAGACGAATCAACGCCGCCGGAAAGAGCGCAGAGGACTCTGCCTGAGCCGACCTTTTCGCGGATCTCCTTGATGGATGTCTCAACGAATGAATCCATCTTCCAGTCACACTTGCACTTGCAGACGTCCTTAACAAAGTTTGCGAGCATCGTCGTGCCTTCGACTGTATGAACAACTTCCGGGTGGAACTGTACGCAGTAGAGATTCTCTTCTACGTTCTCAGCTGCTGCAACAGGGCATACCTCTGTATGTGCGGTGATTCTGAATCCGGGTGCGGGTTTTGCGATATAGACTGTGTGGCTCATCCAGCAGACGGTCTTGGAAAGAACGCCTTTGAAGAGCTTTGCTTCAGTATCAACATTAACGTCAGTGTGGCCGTATTCTCTGACGGGAGCGGACTTAACCTCGCCGCCCAGGAGGTAGTTCATGAGCTGTGCGCCGTAGCAGATACCGAGTACCGGAATGCCGAGCTTGAAGAGCTCGGGTGAGCACTTGGGCGCGTCATCTTCGTAAACTGTGGAAGGTCCGCCGGTGAGGATGATGCCCTTGGGAGCAAGTTCCTTTATCTCGTCGAGGCTCATGGTGTATGGTCTTACTTCGCTGTAGACCGAGAGCTCTCTTACTCTTCTTGCGATCAACTGGTTATATTGCCCTCCGAAATCGAGAACGAGGATCATTTCCTTGGCCATGGGGAACCCTCCGGGAATCATATAATATTTATGGGAAGATTATAATCCTGCGCCGTTCAATGCAAAATCACTTTTTGATTGTTTTTTAGCGCAAATCAGAAAGCCTCATAAGGCTTATGTTTTGGTAAGCCTAACAACCGCGAGCACGGTATCGTGTTTTTCGTTCCAGAGACTGAATTCACAGGTGCCGTATTTGCCGAGTTCCGTGCCTGGCAGGATGAATTCAAAGACGTCCGTACCGTCAGATTCAACGGTGAATGTCTCGGATGCGGTCTCCTGCCCGTCTATGCTCCAATCACAGATAAGTACTGTCCCCGCACTGTATGCCCTGACAAACTTGAGCAGCACCGTAATGCCGCCGTCGCTGATGCAGTAGCCTGCCGTGTCGAGCCAGCCGGACGACTTGAGATATTCCATGCTGTAGCCGTTGCCGTCTTTTCCGGAAGTTCCGAGTATCACTCCGTCAGCCCATGCCCAGTCAGGAATCGATTCGGTGACGTTCACGGCCTGGTTCCTGTAGTTTTCCGTTCCTTCCCAGTCGACGTTTTCGTTCAAATAATATGAAGGATCTTTTGTTAGAGTGATATCCAGTTCCAGATCGGAGATCGCCTGATCGTACTGCTCCTTCGTATATTCACCGGAAGCGTACAGGTCTTCAATGGCCTGTCTCTTGCATCTCAGTCTCTGATCGCCGGAGATGATGCTCGCGGCTTCGACCTTATCCGCGTGGATAGGAATGAGCTCGCCTTCAAACTTCACGTCCACGGCACTCTTAGTGGGATCGAAATAACACTCGATGGTGTATTCCTCGCTCTCCATATCAGCGACTTGTTCTGCCATGGCAGTATACAGATCCGCATACATTTCGCAGTAGATCGCTTCCGTTTCGGTATCGGGATCGTGCCTGTTGACGCTCGTCAATACCGTCCTGTAGTTTCTGGTGACGAATTCATCGCCCGACATATAATCGAGCAGCGCGATGTGCGACGGAGCGAACCCTTTAAGGTTGACGTGAAAATATGAATCATATGCATGATCGATCGTGACGCCGTGTTCGTATATATAGCCAAAATAAGCCTTTGCAAATGCTTCAGCAGCTTCGGTAACTGCTGGATCGCCATAAGACCCGTCGTCAAAAACGCGTATTGCATCGCGGTCCAGTTTTAACCAAACCTGATCGAAATCGCCTTTTGAAAAGTCGTCGAAGATCCGGTTAAAGATCATTTCCGCCTCTTCCGGAGAATGCTTTGAAAGATTTGCGGGAAACTTCATGTGGTTGAACAGATCAAGTATATCCTCTGCCGAGCTTTGCTTTATCTGCCATCTTCTGTTGTCAATATCGTAAGCATAGTTCAGCATTAAGGTTTCTTTCCGACGCATGGTCAGGGTATAGATCTCATCCAGGACGTCTTCCTCGAGCACGATCCCGTCACCCAGCCTTTTGTCCAGCTCCTCTGTATCCAACACATACAGCGTTACTTTGGCTACGGCTGTCCTGTCCTTCCTGTCCACGTCGATGTATTCATAATCATCGACCTCTGTCATGGCAACGATCTCTATAAAGACCCTGCCGTATGTTGTCTGAAGGTCGGCGTACACGAGACCGTCTTTTACGATCTCGTCAAGAACACCGGTGTTTCCTGATCCGTATGCTTCAATGAACCGCTCCGTTACTTCTTTTATCTCTTCGGCATCGCTGCCTTTATCCGCGCTGCAGCCGGAGGGCAGGATAATGCCCAGCATCAGGAAAAGTGTCAGGACGAGACTTACGGCCTTGGTTTTGATCATGATCCGTGCTCCGTTCAGGACTGTGTAAGTTTTATGTATGCAATTACATGTGAATGGTCTGCTTCCCAGAGACGGAGTTCGACGGTGCCGTACTTCGGTATCTCAGTATTTACCAGCGTGAACTCGAATTCTGCGGTGCCGTCCTCTTTGACCACAACTTCTATGGTGTCCTTATATGCCTCCCCGTCGATATACCAGTCAAGGAGCAGTTCGGTATCCTTAGTGAACTCATGGTCGTATCTTAGCATCACGGTTATGCCGTCGTCGCCGATGTTGTAGCCTGCGGTATCGAGCCAGCCGGGTTCCTTGCTGTAGAACATGAAAACGCCGTTCTCATCTTCTTCGGAGTTGCCATATATAAGCTGGCCGTCTGACCATTCCGGAAGTTCCTCGGTGACTCTGACGGCCTGGTTTTCGTGCTCTTCCGTGCCTTCCCACTCAACATTGCGCGTATAGGGCAGCGGCGTCTGACCGTTCCTGATGCTCCAGTCCCTGTCCAAAGCAGCTTCGTAGGCATCGTACTTTGCCTGCGGTATCTCGCCCGCGTCTAAAAGGCTGTCAAGGGCTTTCTGGCGGCATCTGAATTCCTGCTCCGTGGAGACCGTATTCGCGATATACACTTCGTCTTCGGTAATAGGCAGAATGGCGCTGTCGTATCCGCCTATCGTCAGCGCCGTGTTATCTCCCTTTGATGCATCGAAACTGAGTTCCACCGTATACCTTTCGGACTCCATGTCAGGGATCCTTTTCGCAAGATCGAGATAAACTTCGACAGCTATGGCGTTTCTGACATGTACCGGCTGGATGTCCCTGTTAACGGAACTGGCCATCCTGATATTTGTCATGTACATCTCGATTATGTGCTCGTCGCTCGAGATGTAACCCAGTATCTCTTCTTTTGACGGTGCAAAACCTTTGAGCGTCGCGCTGCAGAAATCGCCATAATCGGTCTCGATCAGGATTCCGTGGTCTACGATGTACTTGAAATATGCCTTCGCGAATTCCGCCGCTGCTTCCACAACAGCCGGATCGTCGCTCTCACGCTCATCAAAGATCCTCATCTCATTGATATCAAAAGAATAATATGAGAGGTCGAACTCTCCCTGAGCCAGGTGTTCGTAGACCTCATTGAAGATATCATCGGCATCGTCTGCCGATGAGGATACCATGTTCAAAAGATACGGGCGGTCAAAGATCTCGAAATACTTTTCCGCGGAACTCTGCTTTATGAGCCATCTGCCCTCATCCTCATCGAAAACGAAATTCAGAGTGAGATTTTCCGTTTCCAGATCACTGTATGAATCTATCCTGTGCAGATAATCGTCTTTGGTAAGGAATCCTCTTCCCTGGGCCCTGCAGAATTCACTGATATCGATATACTTTATCTTCATCCTGGCCTTAGCCTTCAGTTCCCTCCTGTCGACCTCGATCTCGGTGAACTGCTTGATCTCCGTGGCGGAAGCCAGCTTCATAATGACCTCATTCTCCTCGCTGTCATCCGAAAGGAAACCTGCATCGCCGTCGATGAGATCTTCCACCTCGCCGGGACCTTCGGCAAACGCGTCGATGAAATCCTGTGTGACGGTCTTTATCTCTTCCTTATCCTTCGCATTATGAGAACAGCCTGTGGGCAAAAAAGCGCTCATCAGCACAGCCGCAGTCAGAACAACTACTACAGCTTTATTACCTGTGATCTTCATCCCGGAAACCCCCTTTTTATTTTGAGGTCTTAAGTGAAACTTATCTGCGTATGATCTCTTCTCTTACGGGTCCAGTGGATACGATAGAGATGTGTACGCCGATCTCCTTTTCGATGAATTCGACATAATCCTGGGCTTCCTTGGGGAGCTTATCGTATTCGGTAAGTCCTCTGATCTCGCCTTTGCCCTTCCATGAAGGCAGATATTCGATAACCGGCTTGCATCTGTCGAGCAGCGTGGGATTCGGGAAATCCTTTGTGACAACGCCGTCGATCTCATAGCCCGTGCAAACCGGGATCTTGTCTAAGTAACCGAGTACGTCGAGGTTCGTGAGGGCAACGTCAGTTCCGCCCTGGAGCCTTACGCCGTAACGTGTTGCAACGCAGTCAAACCAGCCGACTCTTCTCGGACGTCCGGTGGTGGCGCCGTATTCGCCCTTGTCGCCGCCCCTGTCTCTGAGTTCCTTTGCGACTGCCTCGTCAAGGATCTCGGATACGAAAGCGCCGCCGCCGACAGCGGAAGAATAAGCCTTTGTAACGACAACGATCTTCTTGATCTCATAGGGCGGGATGCCTGCGCCTACGCAGCCGTAGCC
>CAMVGO010000090.1 GCA_947167045.1 uncultured Clostridia bacterium | reverse complement strand
TGTTAACAAACTATGTAAAAAAAGTTAGCAAACTTCGAATTTTCTGTTGAAATTTCGGGTAATATGAAATACAATAGGCTTAACTAATAAGCAGAAGTGGGCGGAGTATTCCCGCCGGACGCAATAAAATAAGTAACTTCAGACCATAATGAAGGAAGGTGCTTCTTATGATTAAAAGATTAAGCAAGACGAAGAAGAGCAAGCAGGGCGCAATACTTGTTATTGTCGTACTCATCCTGGCACTCGCAATGATCTTTATCTCTGCAGCCATGATGCTTACTCAGGCTACAAGAGGACGTCTCTATGAGACGACCATGTCGAGCCAGGCAAGACTTACGGTTACTGCTGCTTCCGAGGTATTCCTTGAAGCTCTCCAGACACAGGAGATTACCGATGACCAGATCGATAAGATGCTTTCGAATACACCTGCCCGTCATACAAATAACAGTGATAAGATCAAGATGATCATCCCTGGTGTTCCGGGTATGTCCAATTCTGATAAGAACTGCACATATCTTGATCTTTATTATCCTGATACTTCAGATAAGGATTACGTAAATGCAGATTTTACGACAGTTATCGGTGATCAGGTAGAGAACATCAGACTGGTTCTCCATGTTAAGCACAGAGATCCGAGTTATGGCGGACGTTTTAAGAACCAGATCGATATCGCAGGCAGCGTTACGACTTCGCAGGTCCGTTTCGACCAGGGCGTAGGTATGGTCAACCCTGCACTCGGTACAGTAGACGATAATACGATCCTCTTCAGAGGTAATGCACGCGAGCAGACATCAAATGCTGTATTCTATTCAGACATCGTCTTCGCAGAAGGTGCTACAGGCCGATTCGGCGGTGGTAATGCTTACTACGGCAACATGGTATTCCTCGATAACGCTTACATGAGCGGTTCTGCATCAGTCAAGGCTATTACCGGTGATATGTACTTTATCGGTAAGACTCATAATGATGCAGGCTTCAAGTGGGAGAATGATAACATTTGGAGCAGCGTTTCCAGTAAGAACTTCATCTTCTCCGGAAGAACGGTTCAGGAAGATAATGATAAGGACCAGAACCAGAAGATCAAGGATCTCGTTACGGCAAGCGGCAAGAACTGCTACTTCGTCGGTAACTCCAGCGGAACGATCGTTGCAAAGAACTCTAAGGGTTCATATAACGTAACCAATGCAGGAAGCACTTTGCCTGATAGTCTTAAGAACAAGCTTAGCGTTTACAAGTCCTATGACTACGGAAAGATCTCCGATCCGTTCCCGTCAAATATCGTTACAGATGTATTTATGGATATGAATACTGACGGTAAGACTACAATTGTTTCCGCTGATGAAGGCGTTAAGCTCGATTACGACACATACAGTGCTGACGGCAAGACATTCTATCCCAAGCAGACAAAGATCCCGAAGAATGCCGAGTACGTAACACATCCTGTTACAAAGACATATCCTGAATGGTTACTTACAGAAGACGGTAAGGTTCCTGCTGACAAGATCATCAGCCTTGAAGATGTAAGCAAGCTTGACGGCGGCTCGTTTGATAAGGATGGTAACAGCACCAACAGAATAATCAGCCTTGCACCCGGTTATTATCAGTTCACAAGTGGTACAACCTGCAACAGTGCTGACGGTAAGCCTTACGTTTTCGCAATCGACGGCTCCAAGGCATCCAGCTACAGATTCTACTTCAAGTCTGGTCAGTATTACATCAATAATACTGTATTTGCTCTGTACAGCGTTCAGAATGATCCCGCTCCTGTTCTCTTCATTATGGAGCCCGGTGCTAAGATAGAGTTCTCAGGTGCAAACTACCGTAAGACTGACAGACTCTGTTCTTCCGGATTCATTTCCATCGGCCGTGGCAAGAGTTCTGCGTCTGCAATCGGTAAGTACATTCAGGACAGCACAGCAAATTCTGAAGATAAGGTTTGGAGCAATACACACAAAGATAAGGATGGCAACCAGCTCGCATATTCTTCATACTATGACGGAATAGTTAAGCCTTCCATCTACATCTTCGGAACAGGTTCAAACAAATTCAAGGTCGGCGACAGCTGCACATTCGAAGCATATATCGGTCTCTACGGTACATCTACATTCGAGCAGAGAAACGATATCGACTCCAGAGTTGCAATTTACGGCAGAATCGAAGCTGATACTTTCGCAAATGGCGATAACCCGACTGGTCACTTCCAGATGCCTTACTGCCCGGCACCCGGTGAGAGCGGATCTGATCCTGACTCAAGACCTGCTGAAACAAAGTTTGAGATCGTTCAGATCATCTACTATTACTAATACTGAATAGTAAAACAAAAATAAGAGAGGCTGCCGGATGGCAGCCTCTTTGCTATGTAAAAATTTTATGATGTCCCCAAAACTGATATAAGGGGAGGATCATTCAAGGATCAAAAGATTGGGAATATAGATCAGGTCTTCGGCGATGGATCTTGAAGACTGGGTATCGACCTTGACATCACTGCTGAGGATGATTCCGTACTGATCAAGGCTTTCTTTGGAAGCAATCACCATATCTGTTTTTCCGGCCAAACGCAAAAATGCATCATAAAGAGGATTTGAGTCGTCAAGCAAAAGAGTTCCGGAGTCGATAAGGTAAACAACGATTGAATTGTAGGAGGAACTGCAAAGTGCGGAGAGAAATCCGGAAAGGAGATCTCTGCCGTGGCCGGAATCAGACGAATAGTAATCATGCTTTATGAGAACATACTTTGATCCTGTTCCTTCGTCTGTTTTCTCGTGCATAACCTCAAGGATAGTATTATCTGAATACTGTTCGAGTTCGGTCCCGGAAAAATCAAGATTGCTTTTTGGATTGCTGTTCATCAAAATCCCTCCCGTCTGAAGATAAGAAACGCATAGAGCGCTGGATCGAGTTTTTGCTCGTTCCCCAGGGCTTGTCTGTATTTCTGTAATCAAACTTAAGAGTAAAATACTCGACGTCGGCTATAAGTGAATCGAATGTCCGTGAATTGTTGTTATAGAGAGCCTCGACAAAATCTGCCGCATCATTCTGGGACAGTTTTGCAGCCTGTCTGAGCAGAAGTGCCGTGTGGGGCATACAATGAAATTCTGATTCAATGAACTTCTCTTTAAATTCGCTGTCGTGCGAGAACATCCAGCAGATGACCTCGACATAATGTCCCATCGCATCATTGAGGTTATCGCAGATAGGGCAGGAGCTGACTCTTCTGTCGATCAGGTCAGCCATATTATTGAGTTTTTGTTTATAATCAGGATTTCTTCCCTTTAAGATTCCGGCCTTTGCGGGAATCGAGGCCTTAAGTTTAGGTGTGTAATCGTCATTGAAGTCTTTAAGATGCGTATGCATGACGAGCCCCAGTCCAAGCCTGTTTGTAACAGCCTTATTTAGTTTACCCATGTGAACAGGGCAAAAACCTGTCTTATTTGTGATCTTGCGGGTATCGGGTTCCATCAGTGAAGGTCCGAGATAGTACTCGAGATAATTATTCTCGGCCTTTTCGTGAAGGCGGCAGATGGGACAGCCGCAGGAATCTGCGTAGGCATCGTTCACGGGAATCATGTATATCTTTTCCATCAGTTATTCTCCTTTGGTGGCTTGGGCAAGTGAATAAGCCGGTTGGCCCTGACATTAACGCCATTCATAGTTATAGATGTGAATTCCTCAACGGCGTTTCCGACTTTTTGTTGCGCTGTCTCCAGAACCTTTTGCGCATCGTAGCCGTAATAGAGAGCAAGATCGAGACTGATCATTACTCCGAAAGTTTGCTTCTCAGTCTTAAAAGATGTGACTTCGGCAAATCCCGGTACATCCTTAAGGACTATCTTTATCAGGTCGAGTATCGCTTCGTCTGAAATGGAATATGATCCCAGGGAAGAGAAGGTGGGACGGACAACGGTTCTCTCGGAATCGGGCGCCATGGGAGCAACCCCGCGCTCACGGTCGAATCTCTGTCTGAGCTTGCTGAAAGGATCCGAAAAGTACCCGGAAAACTCGTGCTTAATTTCCATGCTCGGAACAGGAATGGTATGCATACCTTCCGTAAGTCTGGTGTTGCGGGCGAGACGGCGTTCCTCTTCGGTAGAGACGTCCTCGATCCTGATGAGCATTGAAGGCCGGTTGAGCCAGAGATTGTCGCAGATCTTATTGAGCATCGAATCAGATGTTCCAAGTACCATAAGCGCACGGGGCATCGATTCGATAAGTGCTCTTCTCATCACTGCAGATCTGGTCGGATCGACAAATATCGCCTGTCGTACCGATTCCATCTTAGTCGGCGCTTTTTTCGCGGAAGTGCCTGCAACGATACGGCTACCATTAATAAGAAGACCGTCATCGATTATGTAATAGATATTATTTTCGCGGGCAACCTTTATAGCGCGCGTACTCTTGCCTGTGCCGGAAGGACCGACAAAGGCAATGACGGCAATATTGGACAGGACCTCACGTGTTAACTGCTCATTAGAAAGGATCAGTTCAGCATTATGCTCGAATCCCTGACCCGAGTCAAAACTGAGATTCGGATTTACTGGCTGGGATCTGTCGAGTCTTTTAAGAGTTCCCCGAAATTCAGACAATAATGTTTTGCGCGCTACCGGAGCGTTCGCAGTAGTATTATGTTCTTGTCTAGATTCATCAGGGTAGTCCAAATCTTCAGCCCCTTAGTTCCTTTTAGCCATTCCAGTTATGGAAGACTTCCTGTATATCCTCGTTTTCATCCATCATGTCGAGCATCTTCTCGAGTTGTGCTACTGCGTCAGGATCGGTGACTTCAGCCGTTGTAGTGGCAACGGGACCTAGAGTCGAATCTGCGATAACGTAGTTCTTTGCCTCGAGAGCATCTCTGACATCGTAGTAATCCGTGGTTGTAGTCGAGATGATGTAAAATTCGTCATCACTCTCAAAATCCGAAGCGCCGCAATCAAGAGCATCGCCCATGACCTGGTCTTCATCCTCGTAGTCCTCTTTGGATATAAGGATCGTTCCCTTCTCGTTGAAGAGGAAGGAAACGGAACCGTCTACTCCGAGATTTCCGCCGTTCTTGTCAAAGATATGTCTGACATCAGCAGCAGTGCGGTTGCGGTTGTTGGTAAGAGCCTTGACCATGATGGCGACTCCGGCCGGGCCGTAACCCTCATATGTGATCTCTTCATAATCGTCGCCTTCGCCGGCCTCTGCAGCCTTCTTGATGGCGCGGTTGATATTATCGTTAGGCATGTTGGCAGCTTTTGCCTTGGCAACGACTACCTTGAGCCTTGAATTGCTGTTGGGATCGGGACCGCCGGCCTTAACGGCTACTGCGATCTCCTTGGCGAATTTGGTGAAAACGGCACCCTTTGCCGCATCGGAAGCTTCCTTTTTTCTCCTGATATTGCTCCACTTTGAATGACCTGACATTAATGTTCCTCCAAAATCATCTGACATAAAATACGAATAATATTATAATACAATTTGGCTCCTTTTTTTAGGTCTCAAATGCATGCCATTTTGTGTAATCTCGCGGACACAGGATTGTCAAATATATTTTTTGTGCAGATTGCCTTTTAAACTTGTTTTTTGTCCCTGGCTGTTGTATAGTTCTAACATCTATGCTTGGGCGAAGTGCGCCTGTCTGTTTTGTGTGCATT
>CAMVGO010000089.1 GCA_947167045.1 uncultured Clostridia bacterium | reverse complement strand
CTCACAACGGTGAGATCAACACGATCAGAGGTAACTTCGACAGAATGCTCGCCCGAGAAGAGACATTGTACAGTCCTTCGATCGAGAACGATGTAGACAAGATCTTCCCGATCATCCACAAGACGGGTTCTGACTCTGCAATGCTCGACAATACTTTAGAGTTCTTCATGATGAACGGAATCCCGCTTCCTCTGGCAGTCATGATGATGATCCCTGAGCCCTGGAAGAACGATTCCTACATGGAGCAGGAGAAGAAGGATTTCTACCATTACTACGCAACAATGATGGAACCCTGGGACGGTCCTGCAGCTATTCTCTTCACAGACGGTGTTATCGCTGGCGCTACATTAGACCGTAACGGCTTAAGACCTTCCAGATATTACATCACAGACGATAACAGACTTATCCTCTCATCTGAGGTAGGCGTTCTCGACATAGATCCCGAGCACATCGTAAAGAAGTCCAGATTACAGCCCGGCCGTATCCTTCTTATCGATACAGAGAAGGGCAAGCTCATTTCTGACGAAGAGTGCAAGAAGTACTATTCCGAGAAGAACCCTTACGGTGAGTGGCTCGCACTGAACCTCCTTCATCTGTCTGAACTCAAGATCCCCAACAAGAAGATCCCGGTTCATACACAGGAGATGAGAAACAAGCTCTATAAGGTATTCGGATATACATTTGAAGACGTTAAGAATGAGATCCTGCCGATGGCTACGAACAAAGTTGAGGCAACAGCTTCAATGGGTACGGATATCCCTCTCGCAGTTCTCTCAGAGAAGCATCAGCTTCTGTTCTCGTTCTTCAAGCAGCTTTTCGCGCAGGTTACAAATCCGCCGATCGACTCCATAAGAGAAGAGATCGTTACAGATACAACAGTATATATCGGTTCCGATGGTAACCTTCTTGAGGAAAAGAGCGGTAACTGCAGAGTGCTCGAAGTCAATAACCCGATCCTCACAGGCGTTGATCTCGTTAAGATCAAGTCTTTGGACCAGCCCGGCTTCAAGACAGCTACTGTATCTATACTTTATTATAAGAACACATCGCTCGAAAAGGCTCTGGACCAGCTCCTCATCACTGTCGACAGGACATGTGCAAAGGGCGCCAACATCATCGTTCTCTCAGACAGAGGCATCGATGAGAACCACGTTGCAATCCCGTCGCTCCTTGCTGTATCAGCAGTTGAGCAGCACTTAGTCCAGACAAGAAAGAGAACGGCTGTATCCCTGATCATCGAGAGCGGCGAGCCCCGTGATGTTCACCAGATGGCAACACTTCTGGGCTTCGGTGCACGTGCTATTAATCCTTATCTCGCACATGAGTGCATCGCTGAGATGATCGACAAGGGAATCCTCGATAAGGATTACCACACGGCAATCGATGACTACAACTACGCAATCCTTCACGGAATCGTTAAGACATCTGCAAAGATGGGTATCTCAACCCTGCAGTCTTACCAGTCCGCAAAGATCTTCGAAGCAGTCGGAATCTGCAAGGAAGTAGTTGATAAGTATTTCACAGGCATCGTAAGCCGCGTAGGCGGTATCGGCCTGGAGGAGATCTCCGAGGGAATCCTTTTCAGACATGACAAGGCTTTCGATCCCATGGGTCTTGAGAATGATACGACTCTGGACAGCACAGGCTTCCATAATCTGAGAAGCGGTGATGACAAGGAAGATCATCTGTACAACCCCAAGACGATCGTTGCCCTCCAGAAGGCAGTAAGAGAAGGTTCTTACGAACTCTTTAAGGAATATACGGCAATCGTAGACAACGAGAAGCCCCATACATTAAGAGGTCTCCTCGCATTCAAGAAGACAGGCAATTCCATCCCGCTCGAGGAAGTGGAACCTGCTTCAGAGATCGTCAAGAGATTTAAGACCGGCGCTATGTCATACGGTTCTATCTCCAAGGAAGCACACGAGTGCATGGCAATCGCTATGAACCGCCTGGGCGGCAAGTCCAATACAGGTGAGGGCGGTGAGTCACCCGAGAGATTCGGCACGGAGAAGAACTCCAAGATCAAGCAGGTCGCATCAGGCAGATTCGGCGTTACGAGTGAATACCTGAACAGCGCTGAAGAGATCCAGATCAAGATGGCACAGGGTGCTAAGCCCGGTGAAGGCGGACACCTCCCCGGAAAGAAAGTCTATCCCTGGATCGCAGAGAGAAGATATTCAACACCGGGTGTTGCTCTTATCTCACCTCCGCCTCATCACGATATCTATTCGATCGAAGATCTTGCACAGCTCATCTACGATCTTAAGAACGCAAACAGAAAAGCAAGGATCTCCGTAAAGCTCGTATCCGAGGCAGGCGTAGGCACTATCGCATGCGGCGTTGCCAAGGCAGGCGCACAGGTAATCCTCATCTCAGGTTATGACGGCGGTACGGGTGCAGCTCCCGCAAGCTCCATCCACAACGCAGGTCTTCCTTGGGAATTAGGTCTTGCAGAGACTCATCACGCATTGATCGAGAGCGGCCTTAGAGGAAGAGTTGCAGTCGAGACAGACGGTAAGCTCATGAGCGGCAGAGACGTTGCCATCGCAGCTCTCTTAGGCGCCGAGGAATTCGGTTTTGCCACAGCACCCCTGGTATCAATGGGCTGTATGATGATGAGAGTCTGCAACAAGGATACATGTCCGTTCGGTATCGCATGCCAGAACGAGGAATTGAGAAAGAGATTTAAGGGCAAGCCGGAGCACGTTATGAACTTCATGCTCTTCATAGCAGAAGAGTTAAGAGAGATCATGGCAGACTTGGGTTTCAGAACGGTCGATGAGATGGTCGGCAGATCCGACCTCCTCAAGGTTAAGGACAAGCAGATAACAAAGAGAGCCGAGATGGTCTCCCTCGCGCAGATTATAGATCCGTCCTATGCGGATTCCGAAGTACGTCATTTCGAACCCGACCATGTATTCGACTTCGAGCTCGAAAAGACGATCGACGAGAGAGTGTTCCTCCCTGAACTCGCGAAAGGCCTTAAGAAAGGATCCATCAAGATTACTGATGTTAAGGTATCGAGTACCGACAGAGCAGTAGGAACTATCTTAGGTTCGGAGATCACAGCCGAATACGGAACACAGCTGGCAGATGACAGCGTCATCGTTGAACTTGCAGGCGGCGGCGGACAGAGCTTCGGTGCATTCATTCCGAAGGGCCTGACGTTAAAGCTCACGGGCGATGCGAATGACGGATTCGGAAAGGGATTATCCGGCGGCAAGCTCATCATCAAGCCTTATGAGAATTCCGGATTTGAAGCTTCCAAGAATGTCATCATCGGAAACGTTGCCCTTTACGGTGCAACAAACGGTACTGCATACGTCTGCGGCGTAGCAGGTGAGCGTTTCATGATCAGGAACTCCGGCGCGACAGGCGTATGCGAAGGTACCGGTGATCACGGTCTGGAGTACATGACAGGCGGCAAGGCAGTGATCCTGGGCGAAGTCGGAAAGAACTTTGCAGCAGGTATGAGCGGCGGAATCGCTTATGTACTCGATGAACACCACACTCTCTATACCAAGATCAACAAGGCTCTTGTAGAGATGAGTGAGATCACAGAAGACGCAGATAAGAACGAACTCAGAGCAATCCTTCAAGATTATGAGCAGGCAACAGGTTCTCTTAAAGCAAAGGCCATACTTCAAGACTTTGACAAGTATGTCGCAAGTTTCAAGAAGATCATCCCGACAGATTACCGTCACATGCTGACCTTGATCGCCAAGTACGAGGAACAAGGCATTGCGCATGAACAAGCGGTCTATGAAGCTTTCAAAGAAGCTGCAAAAGTCGGTGCTTGAGCGGGGGAGGATCGTATGGGTAAAGCTACAGGTTTTTTGGAATACGACAGGCACGAGGACTCCTGGGTATCTGAAGAGAAAAGGATCACCGGCTTTGAGGAATTCCACAATCATTTAAACGAAGAAGAAAGACGCTGCCAGGCAGCAAGATGCATGGATTGCGGCGTGCCGATGTGCCAGTCGGCCATCTGCCTCAAGGGTATGGTAACGGGATGTCCCTTACATAACGTTATCCCCGAGTGGAACGACGAGATCTACAAAGGACATTACGAAGCGGCATTGGGAAGGCTTCTGAAGACATCTAACTTCCCTGAGTTCACCGGAAGAGTTTGTCCCGCACTTTGCGAAAAGGCATGCATCAACGGAATAAATTCAGGAGCAGTTACGATTCACGATAACGAGCTCTTCCTCATAGAAAAGGGATATGAAATGGGTTACATGAAGCCCAGGATCCCTAAGACCAGATCGGGAAAGAAGGTCGCAGTAATCGGCGCAGGCCCTGCGGGACTCGCAGTTGCAGACCAGCTCAACCACAGAGGTCATGAGGTCACGGTTTTCGAGCGAGAAGATCAGATCGGAGGCTTACTGATGTACGGCATTCCGAACATGAAGCTCGACAAGAGCGTGATCGAGAGAAGAAGAAAACTGATGGAGGAGGAAGGTGTCATCTTCAAGACCGGAGTCGATGTAGGTAACGGTGCCTCTTTCGAGAAGATAACAGATGAATTCGATGCGGTAGCTCTCTGCTGCGGATCAAAGAAAGCAAGAACTATTACCGCAAAGGGTTCAGAAGATTGTAAGGATATGCATCTTGCTGTTGATTTCCTTAAGTCTGCGACCAAGGACCTTCTTTCAGGAAAGGCAGGCAAGTGGACGATAAGTGCCAAGGACAAGAACGTTGTTGTTGTCGGAGGCGGTGATACCGGAAACGACTGCGTAGGAACATGCATAAGACAGGGCTGCAAGAGCATCACACAACTTGAGATGATGGCAAGGCCGCCCAGGGAAAGACAACAGAATAACCCCTGGCCTGAGTGGCCCAAGGCCCTGAAGACCGACTACGGACAACAGGAGGCCATCAAGGTATTCGGTTCCGACCCGAGAATATATGAGACAACCGTAAAGGAACTCATTACTCAAAAGGGAAAGCTTAAAGAGATCAAGACAGTCAAAGTTAAGTTCGAAGACAGAAAACTGGTCGAGGTCGAAGGAACCGAACAGCCAATAAAGTGCGATCTCCTGATCATAGCTGCAGGCTTTGTGGGATGCGAAGACTACATTGCGAAGGAAAGCAAAGTCGAACTTACACAAAGAGGAACGGTTAAGACAGAGCCCGAACAGTATAAGACTTCGATACCGAAGGTGTTCACGGCAGGAGACATGCACAGAGGCCAGTCGCTCGTAGTGTGGGCCATAACAGAAGGAAGGCACTGCGCGGCTGAGATGGACAGATTCCTGATGGGTTACAGCCCGCTGATCTGATAAAGAAGTTATTAAATACAGGAGGAATATATTATGGAAACTAAGTCTGTACCGGAAATGTTCGGCGAAAACGTCTTTGACGACAGAGTGATGAGAGCGGTCTTGAGTGAGGATGTTTATCAGTCACTCAGAAAGACAATTGACGAGGGCGCTAAGCTCGATACAAAGGTTGCCGAGCAGGTGGCAACGGCAATGCGCGACTGGGCACTTGCAAAGGGTGCGACACACTTTACCCACTGGTTCCAGCCTTTGACAGGCGTTACCGCTGAGAAGCATGACTCATTTATCGAGCCTTCACCTGACGGCGGCGTAATCATGGCGTTCTCAGGAAAGAACCTCATCCAGGGTGAGCCTGACGCATCCTCATTCCCGACAGGCGGCATCAGAGCTACTTTCGAGGCAAGAGGATATACGGCAT
>CAMVGO010000088.1 GCA_947167045.1 uncultured Clostridia bacterium | reverse complement strand
AGTGTAGCGCCTTCAACTTCATTGCCTGCGCTGTCCTCTTTTCTGATCTCAACATCAGTCAGGAGGCCATCGACCATAACTACCGGGTTAGCACCTGTTACCTTGCCGTTTACGATCGTGATCGTCTGTGACTCGGCAGTGGAATATCCGTCAGGTGTAATTTCCTCAGTAAGAGTATATGTACCGTCAGGCAAGCCCTTAACGATCGTGTCATTACCGCTTACTGTCGTGAAGCTTATCGTATTGCCGCTTACGGAAAGATCCTTTGCAGCAGCCGTACCCTGTGTAGCTGTAACACCGAGCTTAGCGAAATCGACAGAAGTATCCTGAGCTGTGATCGAAAGCTTAGCTCCGACTACCTCGTTGCCGGCACTGTCCTGCTTCTTGATCGTTACATCCGTCTTGAATGCATCGACCATGACTACAGGGTTGGCACCTGTGACCTTGCCGTTTTCGATAGTGATCTTCTGTGATTCAGCCGGGAAGAATCCTTCAGGTACGATCGTTTCTGTAAGAGTATATGTACCGTCAGGTAATCCCTTTATGTCTGTATTGCATCCGGATACTGTTGTGAAGCTGATCGAGTTTCCGCTGACAACGAGATCCTTTGCAGTCTGTCCGTTCTGTGTGGCAGTAACTCCGAGAGCACTGAAATCAACTGATGTCTTGTCAGCAGTGATCGTGAGTGTTGCGCCGGGAACTTCTTTTCCTGCACTGTCTTCCTTTCTGATCGAAACATCAGTCTTGAAAGCGTCGATCATGACAACAGGATTGCCGGGATTCTTAACAACACCCTTCTCGATGGTGATCGTCTTGGATTCGGCAGTCATGTATCCGCCGGGCGTCAATGTCTCTGTAAGTGTATATTCACCGTCAGGCAGACCCTTAACAACAGTATCGTTGCCGCTTACTGTCGTGAAGCTTATCTTATTGCCGCTTACTGAAAGATCCTGTGCCGTTGCTGTACCCTGTGTTGCAGTAACGCCGAGCTTGGCAAGATCGACGGTCGTGTCAGAAGCTGTAATAGTAAGCTGGGCTCCGACTACCTCATCACCGGCAGAATCAGCCTTTCTGATCGTAACATCTGTCTGATACAACTTATCGATCATGACAGCAGGAGTGCCGCTTGTGACTATACCCTTCTCAATGGTGATCGTCTGTGCTTCGGCAGTCTCATATCCGAACGGAGTTGTAGTCTCTGTAAGAGTATATGTACCGTCAGGAAGACCTTTGATCTTTGTATCGGAATCTGCAAGAGTCTCAAAGCTTACGGAATTGCCCTCAACCTTAAGATCCTTTGCAGTATCATTACCCTGAGTTGCAGTTACTCCGAGTTTAGCAAGATCTACATTCTTATCATTTGATGTAAGTGTAAGGACTGCGCCTGCGATCTCGTTGCCGGCAGAGTCGCGCTTGCTGATATCCAGATCAGCTTTGTACATCTCATCAAGAATAACAACAGTATCATCATCGATGAAACCGTCATTAGGATTGACGATAGGTGTAGTCTCTGTAACTTTTCCGTCTGCACCTACAGTAAACTCGATTACGGATGAAGACGGCTTAAAGCCTTCAGGTGCGATCGTCTCTGTGAGAGTGTAGTCACCGGGCTTAATACCATAAATGGTTACAGGACCTTCTTCAGAAGAAACGAATGAGACATAACCGGTTGCAAGCTCACCTTCACTTGTGACATCCTTACCGTCACGGAAGAGCTTGACCTTCGTCATATCGATCTCCGGATTGTTTCCGACATATGTAACAGTAAGCTTTGCTCCCTTGACCTCATCGCCGTTGGGCTGATTTACATCACGCTTGCTGATATCAACAGAATTCTGCTTAACCTTATTATAGAAAGCACCAAGGTCGAACTGGACACCGGACATCTTGATCTCTTTACCATAGACCTCACCATATTCTCTAAAAATGACACCGTCACCAGTTACAGACTGATAATCCACAAAGTAGGTGAACTTACCATTTTCATCAACCTTGACTTTAAGTCTGATGTTGATGTGGCCGTTAGAGTTCTCGATACCCTTTGGAGCATTCGTCGTATCCTCGGTGATCGTGAAGAAGAACATCTTCTCCGTACCCTTAGGTACATTGTAATGGGCATTGGAATCATTGCATGTAAAGCTAAGGATCGGGAACGTGACTGTACCGATGGACTTTGCCCATACCTCCTGCTTTTTGCCATACGCACGCTGGAATTCTCCGCGGTAACCATTCTCGCGCTCATATTCCTGAATAAAAAATCTATAAGTATTATCATCAGGAATAGTGATCGAAGTATCCTGAACAACAGAACCGTGCTCAGCATAAGTATCAGTGAAAGCCTTGGTAAGAGCGAAATGCATGTCACCGTAGCTGTCCTTGCTCGATCCGGAATAAAGGAAATGGAATTCCTTAGCCATCTCGAAAGTACCGCTCGTAACGACCCAACCGCTTGAGTTACCGTCACTTAATGTGACTTTCTTTGTTGCAGGAGCAAGAACAGCTCCGCCGAAATCCTCAAGTTCGATGTTTGAGGACTCCATGATGTTCCAGATAACTGTCTCGTTGTAGTATCTCTGCTGATCAGCTGCCTTCGGATCTTTACCCATTGACTCGGTCTGTCCGACATACTCAACTCCGTTCGTGATGACACGGGGCTGTTTCATATTAAGTGTTCCGCCATTAAAGGCATTATCCTCAATATTGATAACGACAACAGAAGATTCGTTCTTGTAGATCCTGAATCCGCCGCTCTTCTGCAGATAATTGAGCAGTTGGGAATCAGCATCAACATTGATATATACAACCTTGCCGTCAAATGAAGGGGCGGTAAGATCGACCTTTACATAAGAGTTCATATCCGTGAAATAGGGACTGTTAGGTATTGCAGCCTTGCCCTTCGGATTCAGAACATAAGCAGCGTCATTTGCTCTATTCTGCAGGAAATAAGCCCAGCCGATCTCAGCATCTTCGACCTTTTCAGTCGAACATATTCTGTTGATAAGTCTGTTTACGTTTACGGAAGCATTCTCATTTTCAGCTGCAATAAATGGCACACTGTCAGCCCACTCAAACCTGAAATTGCCGTTAGGACCCATAGGTTCTTTTGTGGAATCAAAATCATTGCCGTATACATTCTTAGGCGCCTCAAAATACAAAGCGCTTGCAGTTGTCTTACCGAATCTTATATACCGGTTATCTTCGGTACCGGGCGTATATGAACCGACCAGGAAAAGAGCCGTCGATGTAATGTAGTCGACATCGATATTATCGCTTACATGAACAAAGCTGTTGGTAGCGAAAGTAGACTCTGTGTGGCTGGTCTGAACGATCTCATTGGCTACAACACCATAGTCCACGGCACCGCCGAGGATAGTGGCATAATTGATGGCGCTCGCCGAATCAAACTTCGTAGCGTCGGCATTTACCGTGCCGTTGATGTTGTCAGTATTGGGATATAAAGCCAAAGTTCCCAATACTACCGCACCGGCTATGGCAGCCGAAGTTGCTCTTTTTAAATAATTGTGCATAAAAATCACCCGGGTTTAAGATTTTTTTACTTGTTTAGTTTATGAACAATTTGTTAAAAAAGCAAGCGAAAAAGGTACAAATTTGAACAAATACGACACTGAAAGCAATAAATGTTATAAAAAAACCGCCAAAATGTGATGGTTTATCACATTTTGACGGCTTGTTTATCATTTTGTGATTTACCCTTTTACGGGCTGATCATGAATTTGACAGGAACCAGCAGAGAATACCGATAACGGCGATTGCGATCGCGATCGCGATGGCAACCTTTGCAGGAGATACAGGTGCCTCGCCTCTGATCTGACCTGTCTGTCCGTTTACAACGATGTTATAGACCTTATCCTTGAACTTGAAGTTTGCGATCCAGATAGGAGCAAGAACATACTTATAAGTAACCTTTGAATAAGCTGTATTGAATGTAAGCTTCGATACGCTGTCAGCCTTACGCTTCTTCTTCTCCATGCTGCGGATCTCGCTGTCGATCTTGGACTTGATCTGACCCTTTGCGATATCCCATCCTTCATCGAGTCCTACCGTATATCTCTCGGCAAGGAAACCTGCGATGAATTCAGGCGAATACTTACGGAGCTTTGTGAAGTCGAACTTTGAAGCCTGCTTGATGTAAGGGTTGTTCGTCTTCTTGCTGGCATAGACGGTCTCATCGTCGATGAAGCGCTCGTAGATGCCGCGGTAAGTCCTGTAAGTAGTCGTTGTGTTGCCCTGGCTGTCCTTGCTGTTGAAACCGAGCTTGATCTCATAAGGAGATGTCGTCTGTGAATCGTATGTCCAGTAAGGAAGGTAAACACCGCTGAAGTTCTTTGCTTCGCAGCTCTTCTTGGCCTCATTGGGAGCGAAGAGCTTGCCCTTCATCCAGCCCTGGAAGAGCTGTGCAGCCTTTTCCTTTGTGATCTCGAAAGGTACAACGCCGCCGGGAGCAACGACATCATCGTCGTTGTCAACGGGCATAACCTGTGTCGATCCGCAGTAAGGGCAGCACTGTGCAGTATCTGCGGTATCCATGATCGTCTCAGCTCCGCAGTTCTTGCAGACCAGAGACTTCTTCTCTTTACCCCAGTCAAGGCTCTCACGGTTCTTTGCGGAAGAGAAATCGAGCTCTTCAACATCCTGGCCGTTGTCCTCAGGCTTGGGAAGCTGCCTTGAATAGCCGCAGAACGGGCAAGTCATGGCAAGAGTATCAGGATCGTAAACAACAGTAGCGCCGCAATTAGGACACTTCTTATCAGTTACGTCTTCGGTTTGGCCCTCGGTAATGACTTCAATCTGTTCATCTGTGTTTCCCATGTTCTCTGCCATAGTATCACCCCTTTATATAAATTAATTATCAGAATTCTCTTCTTCTGCCCTTGGGATTCTCGGAAGCGCCGCCGTCATCGTCATCGTTGAAAGGTCTTCTTCCGCCGTTTCTTCCGGCAAAGCCGCCTCTTCTCTCACGGTTAGGTCTTCCCTCTCTTCTTCTGGGCTCTTCCTCTACGTAGCCTTCAGGCTTGGGGAGGCAGTCGCGGATGGAGAGGTTGAGTCTGCCCTGTGAATCGATCTCGATGAGCTTGACGTGTACCTTGTCACCCTCGTGGAGAACATCCTCTACCTTATCTACCCTGTTCCATGCCATCTTGGAGATGTGAACAAGACCTTCCTTACCGGGGAGGAACTCAACGAAAGCTCCGAAGTCCATAAGTCTGGTAACAACACCATCGTACTCTGTGCCAACCTCAGGGTCGGAAACGATGCCGTTGATGATCATCTTTGCCTTCTCAGCCTTTTCGAGATCAGGTGTGGAGATATAGACCATACCGTCATCGTTGATGTTGATCTGGGCGCCTGTGTCGGCAATGATCTTGTTGATGACCTTTCCGCCTGAACCGATGACTTCTCTGATCTTGTCAACGGGAACCTGCATGGAGATGATCCTGGGTGCCCACTTGTTGAGTTCTGCACGGGGTGCAGGAATGCAAGGGAGAATGATGTCGTTGATGATCTGGAGTCTTCCCTTGTGTGTCATCTCGAAAGCAGCCTTGATGATGTCTAATGTAAGACCTTCAACCTTGATATCAACCTGGATG
Organism: uncultured Clostridia bacterium; assembly: GCA_947167045.1. Taxonomy (GTDB): domain Bacteria; phylum Bacillota; class Clostridia; order Saccharofermentanales; family Saccharofermentanaceae; genus Saccharofermentans. Next base: position 98 of record CAMVGO010000088.1, on the reverse strand, counting down.
GATGTGATACCTTCTGTAGTACCTGCAACCTTGAAGTCCATATCGCCGAAGAAGTCCTCGATGCCCTGGATATCCATGAATACGAGGAAGTTGTCGTC
>CAMVGO010000087.1 GCA_947167045.1 uncultured Clostridia bacterium | reverse complement strand
CATTGTCGGGAAAAGCAGGACGTCCCTTATACTCGGGCTGTCTGTAAGCAGCATTACGAGACGGTCGATGCCGTAGCCGATACCGCCCGTAGGGGGCATACCGAGCTCCAGAGCGTTGAGGAAGTCCTCATCTGTGTGGTCTGCTTCGTCGTTGCCGGCTTCAGCTGAAGCGTCCTGTGCAGCAAATCTCTCGCGCTGGTCGATAGGATCGTTGAGCTCTGAATATGCGTTGCACATCTCCCATGTATTGATGAAGAGCTCGAATCTCTCGACCTTCTCGGGTTCGCCCTTCTTTTTCTTGGTAAGAGGGGAGATGGCGATAGGGTGGTCCATGATGAACGTCGGCTGGAGAAGGTTCTTCTCGCAGTATTCCTCGAAGAAGAGGTTTACGATATCGCCCTTGGTGTGCCATGTCTCATATTCGATGTGGTGCTCGTCAGCAATTTTTTTCGCTGCCTCGTCGCCATCGACGGTATCGAAGTCGATGCCTGCATACTTCTTGATCGCATCGTTCATTGTGAGGCGCTCAAACGGCTTGCCGAAGTCGAGCTCAAGGTCGCCGTACTTGATCAGCGTCGTGCCGCATACCTTCTCTGCAACATAGCGGAACATGGACTCTGTGAGCTCCATCATGCCATTATAGTCAGTATATGCCTGGTAGAGCTCCATGAGCGTAAACTCGGGGTTGTGGCGTGTGTCCATACCTTCGTTGCGGAAAACCCTGCCGATCTCAAATACTCTCTCAAAGCCTCCGACGAGGAGTCTCTTCAGATAAAGCTCTAATGAGATACGGAGCTTTAAGTCGATATCAAGAGCGTTAAAGTGCGTTGTGAACGGTCTTGCGGCAGCTCCGCCCGCATTGGTTACGAGCAGGGGAGTCTCAACTTCCATGAAGTCTCTGTAAGCTAAGAAGTTACGGATCTCCTTGATGATCTGGGACCTTTTCTCGAAAGTCTCCTTTACCTGAGGATTTACGATGAGGTCTAAGTATCTTTGACGGTAACGGATATCAGTGTCCTTGAGCCCCTGATACTTGTTCGGAAGGGGATGGAGGCACTTTGCAAGGAGTTTGTAGGACTTGGTGAGGATAGATACCTCGCCTTTCTCGGTCATATAAACCTCACCCTCGACTCCGACCAGGTCGCCGATGTCGAGATTCTGCCACGCCTTGTACTCTTCCTCGGGAAGGTTGTCAATCTTGGTGAAGATCTGGATCTTGCCCCTTCTGTCGTATAGGTCGCAGAAAGATACCTTACCCATGCCGCGCTTGGACATGAGACGTCCTGCAACTCTGACTGTCTTGCCAGCGAAAGAATCGTAGTCGCCGGTGATCTCTGTCGAGTGGTTTGTAACGTCGTATGTAAGCTCTTCATAAGGATCCTTGCCTGCTTCCTGGAGGGCCTTGAGCTTCTCCATACGGAATCTGGTCTGTTCCTGGATCTCTTCTGCACTTAAAGGTTCTGTCTGAGGTACGAATTTCTTAGCCATAGTTACTCTCTAATCTTTTTAGTTTTCGAAAATGCGGTGTACAGGATTACTTCTCGATCTTGATGATCTTGTACTTGATGATGCCGGAAGGTGTGGAGACGGATACTGTCTTGCCCTTCTTCTGGTTGGAGATTGCTCTGCCGACAGGAGAGTTCTCGGAGATTCTCTTCTTCTTGAAGTCGATCTCGCTCTCACCGACGAGCTTATACTTGTATTCCTGCTTTGTAGCGGTGTTCTGGAGGGTTACTGTGGAACCCAGGGATACCTTGTCCGTTGAAAGGTTGGAATCGTCAACAACTTCAACAGCCTTGAGGATAGCTTCGAGTTCTTCGATACGTGACTCGTTCTCGCCCTGCTCGGCTCTCGCCTCGTCGTATTCGGAGTTCTCTGAAAGGTCGCCCTGTGCCTTGGCATCTTCGATCCTTGCGGCGATCTCGCTTCTCTTGGTTGTCTTACGCTCGGAAAGCTCGTTCTGCAGTTCGTCGTAACCTTCCTTGGTAATTTGCTTCTTGATGATTTCTTCAGCCATTTTGTGTCTCCTCGTTTTATATAGATTTATATCGATGTTTTAATTATCTTGCTGTTCTGTCGTTTTCCTTCTGGATAACGTCGTGTGCGCCGCCCTCTATGATGGAGGTGGAGGATACTACGACCAGACGGGCTTTCTGCTGGAATTCCTCGATGGAGGAAGATCCGCATGAGCACATTGTTGCCTTGACCTTTGCAAGTGAGACGTCGAGACCGTCCTTGAGGTTGCCCGCATAAGGAACGTAGGAGTCAACGCCTTCCTCGAAAGCCATCTTGCCGCCCTTGCCGCCGTCGTCGTAACGCTGCCAGTTGCGTGCACGGTTGGAGCCTTCGCCCCAATATTCCTTAACATATGTGCCGCCTACAAGGAGCTTTCTCGTAGGGGACTCGTCGAATCTTGCGAAATAACGTCCGAGCATAAGGAAATCTGCGCCCATGGCGAGTGCCAGAGCCATGTGATAGTCGTGAACGATACCGCCGTCAGAGCAGAGCGGGATGTACATGCCTGTTTCCTTGAAATACTTGTCGCGTGCCTCGGCAACAGCGAGAACAGCGGAAGCCTGGCCGCAGCCGATACCCTTCTGTTCACGTGTGATGCAGATGGAGCCGCCGCCGATACCGATCTTGATGAAGTCTGCGCCGCAGTCAGCGAGGAACTTGAAGCCTTCTGCGTCAACAACATTGCCTGCACCGATGATGGCATCGGGATAATGCTCTTTGCACCACTTGAGAGCTCTTTCCTGCCATACGGAGAAACCGTCGGAGGAGTCGAGGCAGAGAACGTCAGCGCCTGCTTCGAGCAGAGCGGGGATCCTCTCTTCGTAATCTCTTGTATTGATGCCGGCACCTACGATGAGTTTCTTTTCCGCATCGAGGAGCTCATTGGGGTTAGCCTTGTGGAATTCATAGTCTTTGCGGAAAACGAGACCTACGAGTCTTCCTTCGGAATCAACGATAGGGAGCTGGTTGATCTTGTTGTCCCAGATGATGTCGTTAGCTTCCTTAAGGGAAGTGCCCTCGGGAGCCGTAACGAGCTTTTCGATGGGGGTCATGAACTCTTTGACCTTTGTATCGAGTGAGAGTCTGCTTACACGGTAATCACGTGTCGTAACAAGACCTAAGAGCTTGCCCTCGGCTGTGCCGTCTTCTGTAACGGCTGCAGTACCGTGGCCTGTCTTCTCGTGGAGCTCGATAACCTTTGCAAGGTCGTCCTCGGGAGAGAGGTTGGAATCGGACTCGACGATGCCTGCCTTGTACTTCTTGACTCTTCTGATCATGTCGCACTGCGACTGGATGGACTGTGACTGGAAAATGAATGACAGACCGCCGCATCTTGCGAGGGCAATGGCCATTCCGTCGTCACTTACTGCCTGCATTACGGCAGAAGTCATGGGAATATTGATCTTGAGGCGGGACTCTTCCTGGCCTTTTCTGTACTTTGCTACAGGGGCGGACAAGTCTACCTGATCCGGTGTGTTTCTTTCTGTTGTGAGGTTAGGTACCAGAAGGTACTCTGAAAATGTTCTTGATTCCTGTTCGAAGATCTGTGCCATGTTTTCCCTTATTCCTCCTTGTTGTCATCTGTTGTATCTTCGATAGCCTTGGGTGCTTCGATTATCGCATCTGTAACTACTGTCTGGGCCTCAACGGATGTGGCTGCAGGAGCAGGCTTGTTATCTAAAGCCCGTGAGGGGGTTGCTGAAGCGTTCGGAGGAGCTACGACATCAGCGGGAACCGCATCTGCATCGTCGAATCTGGCGCCGCACTTAAAGCAGAATGCGTTGGAGAGGTTGTTCTCCGTGCTGCATACCGCACACTTCTTGAGGCCTCTCTCGCGGAGGATCTTAACATTCAGGTCCTCGATCTCGATGTAGAGATTGGATATGGATTCGCACCTGGCGTTGATATCCTTGGTCATGTCCACGTTGACGTCCTTATATTGTCCGTAATAGAGGTGACCTATCTCATCGTAATACTTGCGGATAGTATTTTTCTTCTCATCGATCATCTTCTGGAAGTTGGAAATATTCTTTCCCTTCGCATCCTGGAATATGGGCATTTTAAGTTCCTCCTTAAAAGATTTAAAGAAGATTATACAACAAAACGGTGCGAAATGTCATTATTTATAATACTTTAAGGAATTTTGATTTGTGACGCGAAAAGGGCGCCCCGGAGGACGCCCTTTAAAAACGGTTTTATTGCAGGGATCAGATCTTCTGGGGCTTGATCTTCCAGATTCCTGATGCGTACTCCTTGATCGTACGGTCAGAGGAGAACTTGCCGGAATTGCAGATGTTGACCCAGCACTTTCTGGCCCACTCGAGATTGTCCTGGTAATCCTTGTAGAGGCGGTCTCTCTGTCTTCTGTAGTCATCGAAGTCGCCCAATACATAGTAAGGATCGCCCGGCTGCCAGTTGGAACCGTAGATGAGTCCGTTGAACAGGTCGTTGAACATGCCTGTGCCTTCGTCGTTGAAGGAACCGTCGACAAGTCTGTCGAGGCACTTCTTGAGGCCGGGGATGTTCTCATACTGCCACTTCGGGTTGTAGTAAGCCTTTGTTGCAGCCATATCCTGTGCGCGGCAGCCGAAGATGTAGATGTTGTCGTCGCCTACGCACTCTGCGATCTCGACGTTAGCGCCGTCCAAAGTACCGAGAGTTACGGCACCGTTCATCATGAACTTCATGTTGCCCGTACCGGAAGCCTCAAGACCTGCAGTGGAGATCTGCTCGGAAACGTCTGCTGCAGGGAACATCTTCTCGCCGACGGAAACGTTGTAGTTCTCGACGAATACGACCTTGAGCCTGTTCTTCATGTCAGGATCGCTGTCGATGAGCTTGGCGATCTCATTGATGAACTTGATGATGGCCTTTGCCCTGAAGTAACCCGGAGCTGCCTTTGCAGCGAAGAGGATCGTGACAGGGGGCATGTCGAGCTTCGGATCTTCCTTGAGCCTGTCATAGAGGTTCAAAGCATAGAGGGCATTCAGAAGCTGTCTCTTGTATTCGTGGAGACGCTTGATCTGAACATCGAAGCAGGAGTTGGGATTGAGCTTGATGCCCTTTGTCTTCTCAAGATACTCAGAAAGGTTCTTCTTATTTGCTTTCTTGATGGCAATGAACTTCTTCATTACTTTGTCATCGTCCTTGAACTTCTCGAGCTGCTTGAGCTGATCGAGGTCGGTGACCCACTTGTCGCTGCCCAAAAGGTCAGTGATGAGAGCTGCAAGCTCAGGATCGCAGGTCCTGAGCCATCTTCTGGGGGTAACGCCGTTTGTCTTGTTGGAGAACTTCTCGGGATAGATGTTGTACCAGTCCTTGAGTGTTTCATTCTTGAGAATGTCGGTGTGGAGGGCTGCAACGCCGTTTACGGAGTGTGAGCCGTAGATTGCTATCCAAGCCATGTGGATCTTACCGTCGCCCAAAGGAGACATACGGTCGATGAGCTCGGAATAGAGACCTGCCTCATACATCTGTGCACGGAACTGGTTATTGATGCCTTCGATGATCTCGTAGATACGGGGGAAGAGGAAACGGAAGATGGAGATATCCCACTTTTCCAGTGCCTCTGCCATGATCGTGTGGTTGGTGTATGCGAATGTTTCCTTAACGATCTCCCATGCTTCTTCCCAACGGATGCCGTTCTCGTCAACGAGGAGTCTCATGAGCTCGGGGATGGCGACAACGGGGTGTGTATCGTTGAGCTGGATGGTGTTGTACTTTGCGAAATCGTGGA
>CAMVGO010000086.1 GCA_947167045.1 uncultured Clostridia bacterium | reverse complement strand
CGAGAAGCCGTTCGCAGGCGTTAACGGATCAGGTAAGCACAACAACTGGTCAATGTCGACAGATACTGGTATCAACCTCTTAAGCCCCGGCGCTACTCCTTATGAGAACGCTCAGTTCCTGCTTTTCCTCTGCGCAGTAATCAAGGCAGTTGACGATTATCAGGATCTCCTCCGTCTCGCGGTAGCTACTGCAGGCAACGACCACAGACTGGGCGCCAACGAGGCACCTCCGGCGATCATCTCCATCTTCCTTGGCGATGAGCTCACCGCCATCCTCGACGCCATCGAGAATGACACACCTTATGCAGGTGCAGAGAAGAAGATCATGAAGCTCGGCGTTGATGTATTACCCAGATTCGCACGTGACACAACAGACCGTAACAGAACATCACCTTTTGCTTTCACGGGCAACAAGTTCGAGTTCAGAAGCCTCGGTTCCTCCAACAGCATCGCCTGCGCAAACATGATGCTCAACGCAGCTGTCGCAGAATCCCTGAAGATCTATGCCGACAGACTTGAAGGCGCTGAAGATTTCGAGACGGCACTTCACGACATGATCAAGAAGACCATCAAGGATCACAAGAGGATCCTCTTCAACGGCAACGGTTACGACGATGCATGGGTCAAGGAAGCCACAGAGGTCAGGGGCCTGTCCAACTACAAGACAACACCTGACTGTATGCCTCACCTCCTCGACGAGAAGAACGTTAAGATGCTCACAGCTCATAAGGTCTTCACAGAGGCAGAACTCAAGTCCAGAGTCGACATCATGCTCGAAAACTACAGCAAGTCAGTCCTCATCGAAGCTAACACGATGCTCGAGATGAGCAGACGTATGATCCTCCCGGCCATCGAGTGCTACGAGAACAAGCTCGCAGGAGCAGTTGCAGCAAAGAAAGCAGTAGCTCCTTCAGTAGCCTGCGCTTATGAAGGCGACATCATCGCCAAGCTCTCCGACCTCGCAGACAAGGTCTATGCCGGAGCTAACGAACTCGAGAAGGCGATCAGCGCGGCAAACGGCGAATCCGACATCATCGCAGAGAGTTTATCGATCAAGGACAACGTCATTACTGCAATGAACGATATCCGTAAGGCAGCCGATGAGGCCGAGACATATGTCTCCAAGGAATGCTGGCCGCTTCCTTCGTACGGCGACCTGCTCTTCAGCGTAAAATAACAGATCCTCATATTCCACCCAACTAAGTAACCCCCGGGGCTTTCGAGCTCTGGGGATTACTTAGAATTATGTTTAGAGAAAAAATAAGAAAAGAGATGAAGACGTATGACTAAGTTTATATTTGTAACCGGAGGAGTTGTTTCAGGATTAGGTAAAGGGATAACGGCCGCTTCGTTGGGCAGGCTCCTTAAGGCGAGAGGTCTTAAGGTGGCGGCTCAGAAGCTCGACCCGTATATCAATGTCGATCCGGGAACCATGAGCCCCTACCAGCACGGTGAAGTCTACGTCACTGAAGACGGCGCGGAGACGGATCTCGACTTAGGTCACTATGAGAGATTCATCGATGAAGACCTCAACAAATATTCAAACCTCACATCCGGTCGAGTCTATTGGAACGTCCTCAACAGAGAAAGAAGAGGCGAATACCTGGGCTCGACTGTTCAGGTTATTCCGCATATTACCAACGAGATCAAGGAATTCGTTTACCGCGTCGGCAAGAAAACTAACGCAGACGTGGTCATCACCGAGATCGGAGGAACGGTCGGCGACATCGAGTCACAGCCCTTCATCGAAGCCGTAAGACAGATATCGCTCGAAGTAGGAAGGGAGAACAGCCTCTTTATCCACGTAACCCTCGTTCCCTTCCTCAGAGGTTCTGATGAGCACAAGTCGAAGCCTACCCAGCACTCCGTAAAGGAACTGCAGGGAATGGGAGTTAACCCGGGCGTCCTCATCTTAAGGTGCGACGAGCCCCTTGAAGACGAGATAATGAAGAAGATCGCGCACTTCTGCAACGTTAAGGAAGACTGCGTTATCGAGAACATCACGCTGCCTGTCCTTTATGAGGCGCCTCTCATGCTCGAGGAGGCAAACTTCTCCGAGATTGTCTGCAGGGAACTGGGTCTTGAGACCAAAGAGCCTGACCTTACACACTGGAAAGAGATGGTCGACAAGATCCATCATATCGAAAGGGAAGTAAAGATCGGTCTCGTAGGCAAATACGTACACCTCCACGACGCATACCTCTCAGTTGCCGAAGCTCTCAAGAGCGCCGGCTATGCCAATGACGTCAAAGTGGTCATCGAATGGATCGACTCCGAGCTTATTAATGAGAACACCGTAAGCGATATGCTTTCCGGCATGGACGGAATAATCGTGCCCGGCGGTTTCGGCGACCGCGGTATCAACGGCATGATCCTGGCTGCCAAATACGCGCGCGAAAATAATATACCTTACTTCGGTATCTGCCTCGGAATGCAGATAGCCGTCATTGAATATGCCAGAAATGTCCTGGGTATCGCAGATGCCAACTCGGGCGAGTTTGACGAGCAGTGCTCCAACAAGGTAATAGACTTCATGCCCGGCCAGAGCGACGACATCGACAAGGGCGGCACGCTCCGTCTCGGCGCATATCCCTGCAAGATCGCTCCGGACAGCCTGCTCTATGCCTGCTACGGCGAAGATGAGATACAGGAGCGCCACAGACACAGATATGAGGTCAACAATGACTACAGGGCGCGTTTTGTAGAGAGCGGCGCACGTTTCGCGGGCACGGCTCCGGACGATTCGCTCGTTGAGGAGATGGAGATCCCGGGCCACAGGTTCTATCTGGGCGTCCAGTATCACCCCGAGTTCAAGTCCAGACCGGACAGGGCGCATCCTATATTCAAAAAGTTTATAGAAGCCGCAAAAGGTTAAATCCTCAGCCAAGTAACTCCAGAAGCTCTTCTGGAGTTACTGCTTTTACGGGGCCGTTCCCAAAGTCTTGGATGTTGCGGGTTACGATATAGTCTGCGTCAATGGATTCGGCACAGGCGTATTGGATCGCGTCTTCAAAGTCGGTGATATCGTCGTTGGCGAGAGCTGCGTCTATGATATTACTGTCTGTGATTACGATAGTTAATAATCTGGTGAATCGTTCAATGATCATGCGCCGTTCCCTGTCAGCGTATTGTTTTCTGAGTATGTAATACATATTGCTCAATGAATGAGGGGCTACAAAGCCGCTGACTTTTCCCTCGGCACATAAAGTGATGACGTCAGCAGAAAAATGTGATTCTTCATCCCTTATGGTAATTGAGTCTATCATTATGTTAGTGTCAATCAATATAACCATGTTTACGCCTCAGTTCTTCTTCCAGGATTGCTTTGTAGTCATCTCCGATATCCATAGGCTTTGCCATGGCCATTAAATCCTCTAATGCTTCCATTCTCCTGCGGCGCTCCTCTTCTTTCAGTTCGTCAGCATAAGATTTGATCCTTTTCAGGTCATCCTCACGCAGCGTATCCAAGGTGCTGTTGATATCAAGAGTGATTTCAGACGCCGGTCCTTTGCCGCAGGGAACTATAGCGAGGGTATAGCCCATGGCTTCGAGCATCCTGAGCATGGTATCAAGCCTGGGGCTCGTGCTCCCGTTTTCGATCCTGCCAATGGCAGCCTGATGCATGTTTGCCTTTTTGGCTATCTCGGCCTGGGACATGTGTCTCTTTTTCCTTACCTTGATAAAATCATCGATTATTCCGCGTTCCATCTTTACGGGATCCGTATGTTCATTAAGTGCCATATCAGTACCTCCTGCCGAAATAATAACAATTTCGATATAATTATAACGAATAAACAAGTAATGTGCAATTTGAACGGGAATGGGAAGGCAGCGGGGTCCTTTGCGGAGGCTCTTTTCGCGGCCTCCGGGCCGGCAAAATGGCGTATTGGTGAATAGTGCCATAGTTTTTGGGTATCGAAATAACAAATTGCCCCATAGCGCACAAAAAAAGATGTTGACAAGAATTGTTTGGTTCTATATAATTCTTTACTGCGTCGTAATGGGTTTGGGCAACTATGCCCTTTTCTCTTGACGGAAGAGGATTTTTATGATAAATAAAAATGCTTTTCAACCAAGAAACCGCTTAAACCTATGGTTTTTAAGCTTTGTGTGAGGTGATTCGTTAACAATGGTCCATTCCGTAAAACAAGGCAAGACAGAGCGACAGTCGTATTCCAAGATCAAAGAAGTAATCGAGGTGCCTAACCTTATCGAGAACCAGAAGCAGTCCTATCAGTGGTTCATCGACGAGGGTATGCAGCAGATATTCGACGAAGTATCGCCGATTACTGATGAGCAGGGCAAATACGAAGTCTATTTTGTCAGCAAGGTCTTCGACACTGAGAATCCCTGTGATCCCACAGGCAAGGAGAAGGAAGGCAAGGGTAAGAAGAACAAGGAAGCCAAGTCTGCTGTTAAGCTTACCAAGTCGGCTATTATCGACAGCTGCAAGAAAAATGACAGCAACTATGCCGCTCCTTTAAGCATTCAGCTCAGACTCCACAACAAGATCGACGGAACAGTTACTGATGAGACAGCTTTCGTCGGCAATTTCCCTATCATGACAGATCAGGGTACATTTATTGTCAACGGCGCGGAGCGTGTCGTCATCAACCAGATCGTAAGATCTCCCGGCGCTTATTACAGCGAGATGAGATCCAAGATGGGTAACAGACTTCTTTCCGCTGAGCTCATTCCTTACAGAGGATCCTGGATCCTTATCGAAGAGGATGAGAAGGAAAGCAAGCTCAACGCTAAAGAGAGAGCTCTTAAGGCTGCAGGTTCTCCCGATGCAAACACAGATCCCGATGAATATAACCTTATCTACATCGTAGTAGATAAGTCTCATAAGATTTCCCTCTCAGTATTCCTGAGATGCCTTGGCCTCGTAAAGAACGAGGACATCATTGCCATGTTCGGTGATGAGGAGTGCCTCAGGATGACACTTGAGAAGGACGAGACTGAATTTGCCGCAGATCCCCAGACTGCAGCATTCGCAGAGTTCTTCAAGAAGGTCCGCAACAACGAGCCCTTCTCTGTTGAGAACGCAAGAAGCATCCTCAACAAGACATATTTCGATTCCCTCAGATACGATCTCGAGAGAGTCGGCATCTACAAGGTCAACAAGAAGTTCGAGCTTTCCGCAAGAATCATCGGAAGCAAGACTGCTGACAACGTAGTAACGGATGACGGCGAGCTCATCTGCAAGAAGAACACCGTCATTACTGAAGAGATCGCTAAGAAGATCGAAGATTCAGGCGTTATGGCCGTTCAGATCTTCCCCAGAAAGCTCGTTCGCGCAGCTGATGAGGATGAGTTCGAGGATGTACCTCTCAAGGTCATCGGCAACGGCAGGGTAGACGCTGAGGTCTTCATCGCAAACAGCATCACAAAGACAGAATTCAAGAAGTTCGATATCACAAGGACAGGCATCAACGAGAAGGTCAGAGCCGGTGTCCTCAGAGAGATCATCGAGCAGGTCAAGGCCGAGAGCAAGAATGACGTTGCCGCAAGACTTGAGGCAGCCATGGCTGAGCGCAAGGAAGACCTTATGCCGAGAAATCTCACAGTTGACGATATCTATGCGTTCGTTTCTTACTACATCGGACTGCACAGAGGCGTCGGCAGGATCGACAACATCGACCACCTGGGCAACCGTAGAGTCAAGTCTGTAGGCGAGCTCCTCCAGAACCAGCTCCGTACAGGTATCCAGAGAGTCGAGAAGAATACAAGAGACAGGATCTCACAGATCTCCAGCAAGGAAGGCGAAGT
>CAMVGO010000085.1 GCA_947167045.1 uncultured Clostridia bacterium | reverse complement strand
AGGGTTACTGGGGTCATAAGAGCAAGCTTTTCAAGGTTGCTAACCAGCAGGTTCTTAAGTCCGGTAACTATGCTTACAGAGACAGAAGAAACAAGAAGAGAGAGTTCAGAAGACTCTGGATCGTTCGTATCAACGCAGCATGCCGTCTTAACGACATGAGCTACTCCAGATTCATGAACGGCCTCAAGAAGGCTGGTATCGAGCTTGACCGTAAGGTTCTTTCCGATATCGCAGTTACAGATGCAGCAGGTTTCACTTCTCTCGTTGAGAAGGCTAAGGCAGCTCTCTGATAACAATATCGAATTTGAAAACTACAGCTGCGCGGGTTGATCCCCGCGCTGTTTTTTTCGCAGTTTTTTCACAGTTTTTCAGGTGTGTTCATTTGAGTACGGATATTGCTTCGAAAACGTATCCTAAAGTGCATTTAATGGTATGATTGCATTTTTGAGTACGGAAACAGGCTTGAAAAACGTACTCTGACGTGCACATGCAGTCTTCGGCAAAATAGTCCTTTGGAGATGTCTTTTTGCCGCTTGTATTTTATAATGTCTTAAGCTGAAAGAAGGAGATAACGGAAGTGCAGGTTATCACGAGCAAAGACAATCCGAACGTTAAGCGCATATCAAAACTCACGAGGAGAGATCAGGCCAAGAAAGAAGGTCTGATCTATCTTGAAGGAACGCGTCTTTGTGAAGAAGCTTTATCGCGCGGACTGACTCCCGTTGAAGTGATCGTTTCTGAAAGCAGGACGGGTTGGGCAGCCTCCTTCACACCAGGTATCGAGCCCCTTGTCTTAAGCGAAAATGTTTTCACGAAAATATCGCAGACCGTTAATCCGCAAGGTGTTGCTATAGTTATAAAAGAGCCGGAATCTTCTGATGACTTTCCTTCTAAAGGCGACGGAAAAGACGTTTATGTTGTGCTCGAGAATACTCAGGATCCAGGCAATCTCGGAACGATTATCAGGATGGCGGATGCGTTCGGACTGACTGCGGTAATAGTAAGTCCCACTACATGTGATCCGTATAACGACAAAGTCATAAGGGCAACGATGGGTTCGATCTGGCATATTCCCGTTGTGAGAAAGACCATGGATGAATGCTTTGCTTTCTTTAACGGAAACGGAATAGAAACTGTCGCCACACATCTTAAGGGTAATGATCTTGGTTCAGGTGACCTTAAGCTTCCGTGCGCCTATTTTATCGGTAACGAGGGTGACGGACTGACAGATGCGACAACCGGAAAGTGCGGGAAGCTCATCAGGATACCGATGAAGGGCAGGGCGGAATCTCTCAACGCTGCGGTCGCGGCTTCCGTCATCGGATACGAGCTGTCGAAGCTCATCTGAGTCCTGTTTTCGGGCGGTCTTAACAATGAAATGCCACCCTCTGATACTATTCTTCGTATAACAGTGAGCAATCTACTTTGCGCGGTTAAGTATTATAATGTATCGCGTAATATCAGATAGAAGCAGGAAGCGGACTGAAAATGGAACTTGAACAGAAAGAACAGCTGATTAACAAGCTTGCGGAAGTGGCGAAAGTCAAGTCGCACATCAACACCGATCTATACTCCAAATACAACGTTAAGCGCGGTCTCCGCAACAACGACGGCACAGGCGTTCTTGTAGGCCTTACCGAAGTCGGCGAAGTAATGAGCTATATTGTTGACGATGCGGACAGGATCCCGGTTGAAGGCAAGCTCTTCTATCAGGGATATGAGGTAAAAGATCTCGTAAACGGTTTCTTCTCTGAAGGCAGATACGGTTATGAAGAGACGGCTTTCCTGCTCCTTACGGGTGAGCTTCCCACGGCATCCGAGCTTGCTGAATTCACTCAGCTACTTTCGAATGTCAGACCGCTTCCCGAAGGCTTTACTGAAGACATGATAATGAAGGCTCCGTCTCCTGATGTCATGAACAAGCTCGCAAGGTCTGTTCTGGCTCTGTATTCGTATGACGATAATCCCGATTCGACTGAGATATCCAATGTCGTAAGACAGTGCACTGAGCTCATCGCAAGATTCCCGGTGCTCATCTCTTACGGTTATATGGCAAGAAGGCACTACATCGAGCACAGAGACCTTTATATCCATGCTCCTGTTGCTGAATACAACACCGCACAGAATATCCTTCACATGATAAGACCTGATGGTCAGTTCACCGAGCTCGAAGCAAGGATCCTTGATCTCATGCTCGTTCTCCATGCCGAGCACGGCGGCGGAAACAATTCGACATTCGTTACACACGCTGTATCATCCACTGGTTCTGACACATATGCCGTTATCGCATCCGCAGTAGGTTCTTTGAAGGGACCTCAGCACGGCGGTGCTTCAAACAAGGCTTACGCCATGATGAAGGATCTCAGGGAGCATGTATCCGACTGGACTGACGAGGCCCAGATCAGACAGTATCTTGCAGACATCATCAACAAGAAAGCTTTCGACAAGTCGGGACTTATCTACGGTATCGGTCACGCTGTCTATACGCTCTCCGATCCGAGAACGGTCGTTATCAGAAAATATGCTGAGCTTCTTGCAAAAGAGAAGGGGCAGATGGATCTTTACAATCTCTATCTCCTTGTCGAGAAACTCGCACCTGATGTTTTCCATGAGGTAAAGAAGTCCGATAAGCTCGTCTGCGCAAACGTTGATTTTTTCGCAGGACTTGTATATTCGATGCTCGGCATCCCGTCAGAGCTCTACACGCCTCTGTTTGCATGCGGAAGGATCGCAGGGTGGAGCGCGCACAGGATCGAGGAGCTCGTATCAGGCGGACGCATTATGAGACCTGCTTTCAAGTGCGTTAATAAAAGAAGACCTTACGTTCCGGAAAGCGACAGGAAGGATATCATCTGATATTGGGACAATTACCCCGATATCAGGACAGATTTCATCAGATAAGCAAATCGGTGCCCGGTTACACTTGCACAGTAATAAATCCTGTGGTAATATACTCGGGCAACGTAACAAGGCCCCATGGTCAAGTGGTTAAGACGGCGCCCTCTCACGGCGCAATCAGCGGTTCGAATCCGCTTGGGGTCACCAGATTATGAAGGAAGGACGAACATCTTAAACAGATGTCCGTCTTTTTGTTCTAGGACGGAACTTAACAAGATAATGGATGAGAATAAGTACATAAAGATAAGAGGCGCGAGGGAGCATAACCTCAAGAATATCGATATAGATATTCCGAGAAGACAGATGGTCGTGCTGACCGGTCTCTCGGGATCGGGCAAGTCTTCTCTTGCTTTCGACACCATCTATGCAGAGGGACAGAGACGTTATGTCGAGTCTTTGTCTTCTTATGCCAGGATGTTCCTCGGGCAGCTGGATAAACCTGATCTCGACAGTATCGAAGGATTGTCCCCGGCAATCTCCATCGATCAGAAGTCCACTGTAAGCAATCCCAGATCCACAGTCGGTACGGTTACTGAGATCTACGATTATTTCAGGCTTCTTTATGCCAGGGTGGGAGAACCTTTCTGTCCGAACTGCGGAAAGCCCATCAAGTCACAGGGCATCGATCAGATCATCGACAAGCTCAAAGTATACGAGGAAGGCACGAGAGCCATCATCTACGCACCGGTAGTAAGAGGCAAGAAGGGTGAGTTCAGCAAGCTCTTCGAAGGCTTCAGAAAGTCCGGATACGCGAGAGTTAAGGTTGACGGTATCACCTACGAACTCGATGAGGAGATCTCTCTCAACAAGAATAACAAACACGATATTTCCGTTGTAGTCGACAGACTCGTCATCAAGGAAGCCAACACCACGAGACTTTACGATTCGTGCGAGACGGCGTTAAAGCTCTCCGACGGACTGCTCCTGGTCGAACTGCAGACCGCTTCGACTGACAGCAACGGTGAAAAGACATATGAGACGAGCGAGGAATTCTTCTCGCAGAATCTGGCTTGCCCTGACTGCGGCATCTCATTCGGCGAGATCAACACCAGGAGCTTTTCTTTCAACAGCCCTGAGGGCGCTTGTCCCAACTGCTCCGGTATAGGTACGCTTACCGCGGTCGATCCGGAACTCTGTATCACCAACCCCAAGCTCTCGATAAATGAGGGCGCGGTAAGGACCGCGGGGTGGAATTTCGATGACCCTAAGAGCTGGGGAAGATGCTTTATAGAGGCTCTTGCCAGGAAATACAAGTTTTCGCTCGATACGCCTTATTACAAGCTGCCCGACAACATCAAGGAGATTATCCTCTACGGTAACGGCGGAGAGATGCTGAAGGTCGACACGAGGAATTCCATTTATCCAAGGAGCGGCGATTACTATTCCGACTGGGAAGGCATCGTGCCGAGCGTCATGAGGCGCTGGAGGGAATCCGGCAGTGAAGATGCGAAAGCCGCATACGAGAGATATATGAGCATCGACATCTGCCCCGTATGCAACGGTGCCAGACTTAACAAGAACAGCCTTTCCGTCAAGGTGGGCGGGCTTAATATCAGCGAGCTTACAAACATGTCCGTAAAGAGCATGAGGGAGTTCTTCTCCGATCTTAAGCTCAAGGGCAAGAATTCCGAGATCGCGGCTCCTATCCTTAGGGAAGTCAGATCAAGGCTCGAGTTCTTATACGATGTCGGACTTGACTATATGACGCTATCCAGATCGTCTGCAACGCTCTCCGGCGGTGAGGCTCAGAGGATCAGGCTTGCGACCCAGATCGGTGCGGGACTTCAGGGCGTATTGTATGTCCTCGACGAGCCTTCTATAGGACTTCACCAGAGAGACAACGATAAGCTCATCAAGACACTCTTCAAGCTGAGGGATCTCGGCAATTCCATCCTCGTTGTCGAGCACGATGAGGATACCATGCGCGCTGCCGATCACATCATAGACATCGGACCGGGCGCAGGTTCGTTCGGAGGGAAGATCGTTGCCCAGGGAAGCGTGGATGACATTATCGCCGTCCCGGAGTCTGTAACGGGTCAGTATCTGTCGGGAAAGAAGTTTATCCCCGTGCCGGTCAACCGCAGGAAGATTGATGAAAAGAGACTCCTGAAGATCACTGGAGCACATGTAAACAATCTCAAGAATATCGACGTATCGATACCTTTGGGCCTTTTCACGGTAATTACGGGTGTCTCGGGTTCGGGCAAGTCGTCCCTTATCAATTCGACACTGGTGCCTTATCTTTCACATGAGCTCAACGGCTCCAGGAAGGTGAAGGTAAAGTGTGAGAGGATCACGGGTTATTCCAATCTCGATAAGATCATCTGCATCGACCAGAGCCCGATAGGAAGAACGCCGAGGAGCAATCCGGCTACGTATATCGGTCTTTTCGACCTGATACGCAAACTCTATGCTGAGACGCCTGACGCGAAGCAGAGAGGTTATAAGGCGGGAAGGTTCTCGTTCAATACCAAGGGCGGAAGATGCGAAGCCTGCTCGGGTGACGGTGTCAATAAGATCGAGATGCATTTCCTCCCTGATATCTACGTCACATGCGATGTGTGCAAGGGAAAACGCTACAACAGGGAGACGCTCGAGGTCAGATATAACGGGAAGAACATTTCTGATGTTCTGGACATGTCCGTAGATGAGGCCTGTGAGTTCTTTAAGAACCATCCGGCGATCTATAAGAAGGTAAGGACCCTTCAGGATGTGGGCCTGGGTTATATCAAGCTCGGCCAGCCTTCGACGACGCTCTCGGGCGGTGAGGCGCAGAGGATAAAACTTGCCTCGGAATTATCGAGAAGATCGACCGGAAAAACGATATATGTATTAGACGAGCCTACGACAGGCCTGCACGTTGCGGACGTTCATAAATTGGTTGACATTTTAGAACGCCTAACAGAAAATAAGAACACTG
>CAMVGO010000084.1 GCA_947167045.1 uncultured Clostridia bacterium | reverse complement strand
CTCGGCTTTGTCTGCGGTGATGAGAAACTGGATTTTTCGTCCGTAAAAACAGTCAATGTCGACATGTCCGGTGTCAGCATGAATGAGCTCGATTTTAAGCTCGCGGGCTTTGACTGCGCTGCAACGAAGATCAATGTCTATGGCGCCCAGTCGGGAATGGTCGAGACATTCCAGATAACTGCTTATCCTAAAGTCGAGAGTATTACGCTTCCTTCAAACATCACATACAAGACACTGCAGATCGACGGTGTAAAGATAAAGAATATCCTGACGCTCTCCAACTGCTTTTACATCACGACTGCTACGATAAGGACCGCTAACAGCAAGTTCGCGGCTTATAACTGCAACAGTCTTGAGACTGTCGTATTCCCCAGCACGATGGACAGGATCCATTTCAAGGGAATGGCAGATCTGAAGAATGTCACGCTTCCCACGAGCACTCTCGAATACTATTGGGTCGACTGCGCATGCGCCACGATCACGGTACCTAAGGCTCAGCTGATGGGCATCACGGGTTCCGGAGTCAAGACGGTCAATTTTGCATCCAATGTGGATAAGATACCTTACGATGCTTTCGAGAACTGCACATCGCTTACGACATTAAACATTCCCACCAGCGTCAAGACAATCGAGTCCGGTGCTTTCACGAACTGCACGGCGCTTAAGACAGTCAATTATGCAGGTACGGAAGCCCAGTGGAAAAAAGTCAGCGTCAGCTCATCGAGCGGTCTCGGCAGCGCGAAGATCAACTATAACGGCGGCGGTTCGCAGACTAAGAACGGCTGGGTAACAGAAAGCGGCGTTAAGCGTTACTATGAGAACGGCAAAGCAGTAACGGGATGGAAGGAGATCTCAAAGTCATGGTATTACTTCAACAGCACTGGCGATATGCAGACAGGCTGGCAGGAGATATCCAAGTCCTGGTATTACCTCGGCACTGACGGCGTCATGAAGACACGCTGGCAGCAGATTGACGGCAAGTGGTATTACTTCAACACGAGCGGCGTCATGCAGACGCGCTGGCAGCAGATAAGCGGCAAGTGGTACTACTTTAATACGAGCGGCGATATGGTAAAAGGCTGGAAGGCTATCTCAGGCAAATGGTATTACTTTAATCCCGACGGAGATATGGCAACGAGCTGGAAGCAGATCGGCGGCACCTGGTACTATTTCGAATCCTCCGGCGCCATGGTCACAGGCTGGAAGGCTGTTGGAGGCAAGTGGTATTACTTCAACACGGACGGCTCCATGAAGACCGGATGGCTCAAGATCGGTTCTTCCTGGTACTATCTCGTTCCTTCATCAGGCGAGATGGTTACGGGCTCAAGGACCATCAACGGTAAGACATATAATTTCAGATCTGACGGAGTGTGTACAAATCCTTAAACTGTCGCATATAGAATAGAAGAGGGTATAATCTGATTATTAGATACCTATTTCTATTCAGGAGCATACTATGTTCAGCAGCAAGTTAAAGATCTTATGTGCGGCTGGTCTGGCTACTATACAGTTTTTAAGCGGGCAACTATCGGCTTCGGTAGGGCCCGCTTTGCTTTTCGAAAACGCAGGCTGGAACAAAAGCGGAAACGACTGGGTCTATACGGATGAAAATGGCGTTCTTGCGACCGGGTGGGCTCAGATCGGAAGCAGATGGTATTACTTTAATAACGACGGGATAATGCAGACCGGATGGCTCGAAGAAGGCGGCAAGTGGTACTACCTCACTGCATCCGGTGCAATGGCGACCGGCTGGAAGGAAGCAGGGAATAAGTGGTACTACTTTAACAAGAGCGGCGTTATGCAGAAGGGGTGGCTGCAGGATGGCGGTAAGTGGTACTATCTCGGTCCTTCCGGCGACATGAAGACCGGCTGGCAGCAGATCGGCGGCAAATGGTATTTCTTAAAGAGCAACGGCGCAATGGCGACCGGCTGGTTACATGACGGCGGTAAGTGGTATTACCTTGATGCTTCAGGTGCCATGAAGACGGGTTTCCTCACGGAGGGTGACGTTACATATTATCTGAATCCGAACGGCTCGATGGCCACAGGCTGGAAAGATATCGGCGGGGAATGGTATTACTTTAAACCGGGTTCGGGTGAAGGCGCCGAAGGCTGGTATAAGGTCGGCGGCAGCTACTATTATTTTGAAGGCTCCGAAATGCAGCACGATAAATACATCGGGCATCTTTATCTTGAGAGTTCGGGACGTATTTACGGAAACATAGATCCTACTGATCCCGAAAATGTCGGCGATGCGTCACCGATCTTTATCGGGAGCTATAACCTAGACGGCCGTATGTCCGATTGTGTTTACACGCAATACCATGTTCTTGGGTATCCTGATCCCACAGGTGATTTTGATTATAATAATTCAGTGACCTCGTCCGTATCAGGGTGGACATATGTCGGCATCTGTGAGGATTTTCAGACCGGCTCAACGACATTTGTAAAAGCCGAGGATTTTGATTTCGAGGCATTTAAAGCAGGAAAGACAGAATATGCGGAGGTCTCATTCTATGTCCTTCCGGGTCAGAAGGCCAAAGTAAAGATCATTCCGTCAGCAGAATACAGCGAGTTTTTGGGCTGGAGCTTTTCACAGGATTACGATCCATCGAAGATAATCAGCAAGGACCTTGAGATAAGCGTCCGATTCATGCCTGGTACGAAGCTCTATCCCCATGTCAATTCACCGTGGGACAGCTGTTATACCGATGAGTTCTATGCAAACACCTGCACCAAGTCTCCACAGACATCAGGTGTAATTTACAGGCTGCCGTGTCACAGGGACAGTAACGGCAGATGGATATTGGATAAGGAATCCAAGAAAATAATCTCCGGTGTTGCTTTCTACGTTTATCAGTCTTATACGAATGAAAGGTATCCGAGTCCTTATAATCCTCACTACTACGATTTCTTCAACAGGCCGGATGATTATGAATTCACGACGGAAGGCATGCACGTTGAACTCCAGATAGATGACTATGGCGAACCGGAGACGGACGGATACTATACCCTCGATTACACACCGGATGGATATTACTGGATCATAATGTATGACCGCGACGGGAATATAAGACCTTTGATATATCCTTCAAGATTGGATATATACGAGTTTTTCTACGAAGATCCGAGAACCGGCGAATCCTCATATTTTTATGATGAACGCCGTGCCGCGCGTTATAACGAGGCCTGATTTGTTAATATTCTGTAAGTAAAAATCGAACAGTATCAACATTGATTTAACATACGTGAAACACCGCCATCTGGCGGTGTTTTTGATGTTAGAATCCAAGCATAGATACCGGAATGGAGGTGATCTCTATGCGTAAAAGTTTGAAATTATTCAGTTCGTTAATAACAGTTGTTTTGGTCATATCTGCATTTTCCATGATGGTTTCCGCATCTTCTTCTGACAGGTCTTACTGGAAGAGCTTGTCGAACGATTACTACTATAAGCAGATGACTTCCGGTGAGAAGAAATTCTACGACAGACTTGATGAGACATGCATGGCTTATCTCTTGAACGACGAGGACATTCCAGGTGATTGCATCTCTGTTGATTGCTCAGACCTGGGTCTTACCGCAGAACAGGTCGACAAGGTCCAGCTGATGTTCACGGTTTCCAATCCTCAGTATTTCTTCCTTGAACCTAAGTATAAGTACAACGATAAGGGTATAGAGATCAATGTTTATCCTGATCTCGTTAACGGAACAAAGAGAGCTTCCGTAAAGGCTGAGATCAAGAGCTGCATCGACTCTTATATCAAGGCGGCATCTTCCGCAACTCTCCCTGAAGAGAAGGAAAACATCGTTGCACTGAAGATCTGTAAAGAGATCTCCAGAGACCTTGATCCTGATGCCGACAAGGAATACTACCAGTGCATTTACAGTGCCGTTCTGGGCACTACAAAGTGCAAGGGCTTTGCTCTGTTCTTCGGCGCCGTAATGAATGCTCTCGGCATCGAGTGCGTAACGGCAAACAGCGAGCCTCACGCATGGAACTACGTAAAGCTCCACGGCTACTGGTATTGTGTCGATGTAACGAACATGAACCAGGAAGAAATGACCTCTCACGGTTACTACAATCACGACGGTAAGGATATCGGCAATGCAAAGTATTCCGCAGTCGATTCAAGACTTAAGGCATATCTCCCCGTACCCAAGTACGATGAAGTCGGCAGAAAATATACGAGCAGATATTTTGTCGACAACGGTGTCACATACTTTATCGTATGCGATATGGATGATGCGAAATATGTAATCGCTGTCAAGGATGCAACGGGAACTCTTCCCGCAAAGGTTAAATACAACGGCGTCGAATACACTGTAATGTCCGCAGCAGGCTGGGCAAGATCCGGCAAGAACTGGGTCTACTACAACGACGCAGGCAAGCTCGTTAAGGGCTGGTACGAAATAGAAGGCGAAGGCTGGTACTATTTCGACAAGACCACAGGCGCAATGCTCAGCAACTGGCAGCAGATAGGCAATAAGTGGTATTACTTCGGATCTGACGGCATCCTGAAGACGGAATGGCAGCAGATCGGCGGTAAATGGTATTACTTCAATCCTGACGGCGACATGGTCACAGGATGGAAGCTGATCGACGGATATTGGTACTTCTTCAATAAAGACGGCGATATGGCCAAAGGTTGGCAGAAGATCAGCAACAAGTGGTATTACTTCAACGGCGGTGCGATGGTAACCGGCTGGAAGAAGATCGGCAACGTCTGGTATTTCTTCACAACAAACGGTGACATGGCTACAGGTTGGAAGTCCATCTCCGGCAAGTGGTATTACTTCGGAAGCAGCGGTGAGATGACAACAGGCTGGAAGCAGATCTCCGGCAAGTGGTACATCTTCAATGGCAGCGGCGAAATGGCAACGGGCTGGAAGCAGATCTCCGGCAAGTGGTACATCTTCAATGGCAGCGGCGAGATGGCAACGGGCTGGAAGTCCTCCGGCGGCAAGTGGTACTACATGGGCAGCAGCGGCGCGATGCAGGAAGGCTGGGTCAAGACCGGCGGCAGCGTCTACTATCTGGTACCGGGAGCAGGTTACATGGCTACGGGCGAGATGACGATTGACGGTACTGTACGTAATTTTGCCGACGGCGGTGCCTGCACCAATCCTCCTTCGGGGATCTGAGTTGACTGACGGATTCTCCTTCGGAGCTCTAAGATGATTGACGGACCGCATTTGATGTCCAAAGTAAAAAACGGGTAATCGGTTCGGACCCAAAGCGGTCTGACCGGAAGATAAGGTAAGTGCCAAAGAGGGGGCTGTCTCAAAACAAACGAGACAGCCCCCTTAGTTCCCAATAGTGGAAGTTTCACCAGAACTTTAAAAACGATATCAGCCAGAATGTTAAGATATCGTTTTCGGGAAAAAGTCTTTAAAAACGATATCAGCCGGAAGGTCAAGATATCGTTTTCAGGGAAAATCTTCAAAAACGATATCAGCCGGAAGGTCAAGATATAGTTTTCGCCGGAAAAAGTCTTCAAAAACGATATCAGCCGGAAGGCTAAGATATCGTTTTCAGGAAAAAGTCTTTAAAAACGATATCAGCCGGAGTGCTAAGGTATCGTTTTCAGGAAAAAGTTTTCAAATACGATATCAGCCGGAAGGCTAAGGTATCGTTTTCGGGGAAAATTCTTTAAAAACGATATCAGCCGGAAGGCTAAGATATCGTTTTCGGGAAATAGTCTTTAAAAACGATAACAACCGGAAGAAATATTCTGCACTCAACGGCTATAGCGGCGATTTTATCCCAAACCTTAGATTATTGCCTCCGCGGGATAATTTTCAGAGGTGAAATTATCCCAAAAGTGGTGCTCTGTCAAGATAACGGACAGTGATTTCACAAAATTAAGCGCTTAATGTT
>CAMVGO010000083.1 GCA_947167045.1 uncultured Clostridia bacterium | reverse complement strand
TATCCTTTTGAGAACAAGGAATTCTTCGATACACACTATCCCTGCCAGTTCATCTCCGAGGGTATCGACCAGACAAGAGGATGGTTCTATTCACTCATCGCAATCTCCACGGTTCTATTCGGAAGAGCTCCTTTCGAGAACTGTATCGTAATGGGTATCGTTCAGGATAAGGACGGTATCAAGATGAGTAAGCACTTAGGCAACGTTGTAGATCCCTGGGATGTTCTCGATTCACAGGGCGCTGACGCTGCAAGATGGTATTTCTACACGGCTAACCAGCCCTGGCTTCCTTCAAGATTCTCCAAGGAAGCTGTTAACGACGGCATCAAGAAGTTCATCGGTACATTCTGGAATACATATGCATTCTATGTAATGTATGCTGACATCGATAATTTTGATCCTACAAAGCACAATCTCGATAAGGCTACTTTGGGAGCTATGGACAGATGGGTACTTTCCCGTCTTAATACGCTCATCAAGGTCGTTAACGAGAAGATGGACAATTACGACATCGCCCAGTCCGCAAGACTCATTCAGGACTTCACTGAAGAGCTCTCCAACTGGTACGTAAGACGCTGCCGTGACAGATACTGGGGTGCTGATGAGACACAGGACAAGGTCAATGCATATATGACTCTCTATACTGTTCTCGACAACCTCACAAGACTCTGCGCACCTTTCGTTCCTTTCATGACTGAAGAGATCTATCAGAACATCGTATGTTCAGTAGATAAGGAAGCTCCCATCTCAGTTCACCTCGCTAAGTATCCGGTAGCTGATGAGAGCCTGATAGACAGCAAGCTCGAAGAAGAGATGGAACTCGTACAGCAGATTGTAACATTAGGCCACAGCTGCCGTGAGTCCGCATCCATCAAGAACCGTCAGCCTCTGTCTGAGATCTACGTTGTTTCCGAGATCGGTCTTGACGATGAGTACAAGCCGATCGTTCTTGACGAGCTCAACATCAGAAAGATGGAAGTATTGAGCGATGCTTCGTCTCTCGTTGATTACAGCTTCAAGCCGCAGCTCAGGACTTGCGGAAGAAAGTTCGGCAAGAACTTAAACGATGCCAAGGATGTCATCGCTGCTCTTCCGGGCAAGGAAACGTATGAGGCTCTTAAGAATAACGGTTCCGTTAAGCTTACTGTAAACGGCGAAGAATATGAGATGACGGAAGAGGATTTCCTCATCGAGACGACACAGCCTGAAGGTTTCTCCACACAGAGTGCAGGCGGTCTGACGGTATCCATCTCCACAGTTCTTACTGAGGAGCTTATCGAAGACGGCCTCGTAAGAGAGATGATCTCCAAGATCCAGACTCACCGTAAGGAGACTGAAGGTCTTACCGTTACCGACCGTATCGTTCTCAAGTACGACGGCAATGACAAGCTCGCGGCTGTCATCGAGAAGAAGAAGGATTATCTTGCTTCCGAAGTACTTGCCGTAGAGATCTCAAACGGTACCGGCGACAATTCCAAGGAGTGGAACGTCAACGGCGAGAAGATCACATTCTCCGTAGTAAAAGCTTGAGGTAATCTATGATAATCGACCTGTTCAGACAAGGATTAAGCCCGCAGCAGATAATCTATTATCTGATAATCTTTCTGTTTGCGCTCACGCTCTCATTCTCGGTCCACGAGTTCATGCATGCCGCTGTGGCTGTATGGCTCGGAGACGAGACACCGAGAAACATGGGAAGACTGACTCTTAATCCTATAGCCCACGTCGATCCGGTCGGCACCATACTCTTGCTGGTCGCAGGATTCGGCTGGGGTAAGCCCGTAATGTATAACCCTAACAGGTTAAGCAGGTTCAAGAGCCACCGTGCGATGAACATAATGGTCCATCTTGCGGGTGTTACGGGCAATTTCATCCTTGCGCTGATCTCGAACATCCTGTTCATCCTTTTCAGCAGCCTGGCTCTGAAGTTTACCGGCGCGCAGATCGCGCTGAACACCGTCGCTGAGGCATTCAACTACACTTATGCTTTCTCGATGATGCTCCTCGCATTCAATCTTCTGCCGATCCCGCCTCTCGACGGATTCCACGTCCTTGAGGAGCTTCTTCCTTATAAGGTCAGAAGCACTGAGGGATACAGAAAGTTCCAGCGTTTCTCGCCGATGATCATTTGGATAGTTTTTATTGCAGGTACTTTTACCAATATCTCGATCCTCGGCTATGCGGTCAATATTATTGAGACGCCCTTTGCCTGGCTGATCAATATCATCTGCATGCCGTTCTATCTTCTTTTCCAGTTCATGGGATTGTGATCTATGCGTGAGCAGGCGGTGAAACCGGAGATCAAACTGAGACAATTCGAAGGTCCGCTGGACCTTCTGTTGCATCTTATCGAAAAGAATGATGTCGACATCTACGATATCCCGATAAGCACGATCACCGCCCAGTATATGCAGTATATCGAGTCCATGAAGGAATTCGACATGGAGATCGCATCTGACTTTCTAGTAATGGGCGCGACGCTCGTATCGATCAAGTCCAGGATGATGCTTCCCGGCATGCAGGCTGCTTTGAATCCGGGTGACGATTCCGTGGATCCGAGGGAAGAACTCGTTATCTCGCTCATGAGATACAAGAGATGCCGCGTTTTCGCGCAGGATCTCAAAGAGAGAAGGGAAAAGTTCGACGGCGCGAGATTCCGTTATGCCTCTACCGCAAAGCAGCTGGGCATCACTATAGCTCCGGTTGAACAGGCTTTCTCAGTTGAAGAATTCAACGATGCCGTCGATCTCATAAACGAACGCAACGAACAGCGTTTTACGGATATATCCGCAAAGATTACGCATATCCTTCAGAGGGATAAGCGTTCCGTAAAAGAGAGGATCAAGTCCATCTGGCGCAGCATCACCGGCAAGGGCAAGATCCTTTTCAGCAGTCTTTTCGGCAAGAAGACCGATAAGATGGACAAGGTCGTAAGTTTCCTCGCCATCCTGGAACTCGTAAGGGACAACAAGATAAATGTTGAACAGGAAAGGAACTTCGGCGATATCTCGATCGAGGAGAAGAAGGTCTGATATATGGAAGATGATTTTAAGATAACTTCGCAGGAACTTCCTGCAGCCATAGAGTCGATACTGTTCGTATCGGGCGATCCGGTCTCGGTCGATAAGATGGCCGATATTCTTAATTGCTCCAAGAATGCCGTAAACGAGGCGCTCAAGGCGCTGATCGACCGCTATGCCGGAAACCCGTGGGGCGGACTCGAGATCAGAAAGACCGAAGATTCATATGCAATAATGACGAGACCTTCGCAGAAGAAGATACTCGACAGGATGTTCGGACCGAGGCAGTCACCGCCGCTTTCGCAGGCATCCTATGAGACTCTGGCCGTAATCGCTTACAACCAGCCTTGTACGAGAGCTCAGGTCGAGCTCGTCAGGGGCGTTTCATCCGATTCCATCATCTCAAGGCTCCTCGACAGGGGCTGGATCGAGGAAGCGGGAAACCTTGATGCGCCCGGAAGGCCGTCACTTTTCAAGACATCGAGAAAGTTCCTCACCGAATTCGGCATCGAGTCGGTAAGAGATCTCCCGCCTTTGGAACTCATGAGCTATCAGACTATTAGAGATATGGAAGATTCGCTCAAGGAAGCTGCAGGCGGCGAGGATAAGCAGATATCGATCGAGAGCCTGATGGCTCCCAAGAAGGAAGATGACGAGGAAGGTGAGAACGATGACGGGGACGCTTGAACTTATCGAGAGAGAAGTCTCGAAGATGAGCAAAGGCCATAAGGCGATAGGAAACTTCATCCTGGAGTCTTATGACAAAGCCGCATACATGACCGCCGCAAAGCTCGGAGAGGAAGTCGGCGTATCGGAATCCACAGTCGTAAGATTCACGACGGAACTTGGTTTTGCCGGATATCCCGAATTCCAGAAGGCTTTGCAGGAGGACTTAAAGTCCAAACTCACTTCTGTACAGAGACTGGGACTTACCGAGAAGTTCGAGAGCGACAGCGAGGCTTTGAGATCGGTCGTCACCCAGGATATCGCGAACTTAAGGGATTCTCTTAATTCGATAGACGAAAAGGAATTCGACAACGCGGTCCAGTCTATTTTGGGCGCGCGTAAGATATACATAATGGGCATCAGGGCGTCGGCGCCTTTATCCGAGTTCATGCACTTCTACATGACGCTCCTGTTCGATGACGTCGTGCTCGTAAGGAGTACCTGCACGAATGAGCTTTTCGAGCAGATCATGCCTATCGGGAAAGGCGATGTCATGATCGGCATCTCGTTCCCGAGGTATTCGGCGAGGACCATCAACTCGATGGGATATGCAAAGAAAAAGGGCGCCACGATCATCGCCATTACCGACAAGGACGACACTGCCATGACCGAATATGCCGACATCAAGCTTTTCGCTAAGTCTTCGATGGCTTCATTCGTGGATTCGCTCACGGCACCGCTGTCTTTGATAAACGCATTGCTCGTGTCATTGGGCATGCACAGGAAAGAACACATCCAGTCCTCTCTGGAATCTCTTGAGACATTGTGGTCACAGTACCGCGTATACGATCAGGGCAGGGACAGGAAGACTGACGATGGAGATATATTATAAAGGAGAAATAATTATGGGAATCTATCAGATCGCTATCGACGGACCTTCAGGATCGGGCAAGAGCACGCTCGCAAAAGGCATCGCCAAGGAATTGGGCATCATGTACCTTGATACCGGCGCCATGTACCGCACATGCGCAGTCGCTTCCATCAGAAAGGGTGTTGATCCCAAAGATGCAGAAGCTGTAAAGAAGATGATGGATGAAGTGAAGATCGAAGTGAAGTTCGTAGACGGAGTCCAGCACATGATACTTGACGGTGAGGATGTGACAGGTGATCTGAGGACTCCCCAGACATCGATCGCCGCTTCCGATATCTCCGCTCTTCCTTTCGTAAGGAC
The DNA here is from genome assembly GCA_947167045.1 of uncultured Clostridia bacterium. Taxonomy (GTDB): domain Bacteria; phylum Bacillota; class Clostridia; order Saccharofermentanales; family Saccharofermentanaceae; genus Saccharofermentans. Next base: position 967 of record CAMVGO010000083.1, on the reverse strand, counting down.
TGCCATGGTATCCCTTCAGAGGGAGATAGCAAAGAACCAGACATTCGTCCTCGACGGCAGAGACATTGCGTCTGTCGTCCTTCCGGATGCGAAATACAAATTCTTCGTAGTCTGTGCTCCTGAAGTAAGAGCCGAGAGAAGACTTGCCGAGCTTCAGGCTGCCGGAGACAATTCCCAGTCTTTCGAAGAAGTATTAAGGGATATTAATTACAGGGACGAGCAGGATTCCAAGAGAGCCGCTTCGCCTCTCATCCAGGTACCTGAGGCTATCGTCATAGATACAGGCAAATACGATATCGAAGGAACTAGAGCTTTCCTTCTGTCACATCTGGACGAAGAAGATAAATGAACGTAACAGTCGCCAAGTCTTCAGGTTTCTGCTTCGGCGTAAAGAACGCCGTATCGGCCGCGCAGAAAGCGGTCGGTAATGTTGCTGACGGCAAAAGACTCGTCATGCTCGGTGAGATCGTCCACAACAGATATGTCGTCGATGAACTGGTAAAAGGCGGATTTGAGATCTGTGAGACTGCTTCCGACTGTCCTGAAGGTTCCGTGGTTATAGTCAGGGCACACGGAGTTACGCCTTCCGAGATAGAGATCTTACAGTCGAAAAACTGTGAGATCCGCGATATGACATGTCCCTTCGTATCGAAGATCCATAAGATCGTAAGGGAGAATGCGCTCAAGGGAATGAATATAATAATAGCAGGCACCAAGGGTCACCCCGAAGTGACGGGCATCCTGGGCGAAGCGGAAGGCACGGGTGTGAAATGCGCTGTAATAAAGGCTCCTGAGGATCTTGAGACGCTGGATTTTTCCTTGTCAGGAGCGATCCTGATATCCCAAACGACGTTCTCAAGTGCCGCATTTAAAAAAATCTGCGATATAGTTAAAAATAAAATTGAAAAATACAATGTTTTTGATACAATATGTATTACGACTGAAAGTAGGCAAAAGGAAGCCGCTT
>CAMVGO010000082.1 GCA_947167045.1 uncultured Clostridia bacterium | reverse complement strand
ATCTGGCCTATCTACCGTATCGTCAGCGGACCTTTGATCTACCTTTCACAGGTAAGCAAAGAGAATATCCAGTCCATGATCGATCTCGGAAAGAGAATGGGCGAGAACGGTATCCTTACAGGCAATGTTTCTCCTGAGATCCACATCAACCTCATCAAGGCGCTGAACGAGAATGCGCAGTTCCTCAATGAGTGTATCAATCAGAAACTCATCAGTCTCGATCAGATGATCGACCTCCACTTCCTCGGAATGGATCTCACGGTAACTCCCGCATGGAATCCCCTTGAGATCGCAAAGGATCCCGCAACTTACGTTCCGATGCTCCTGATCCCGCTGCTCGTTGTTGTCACCAACATCGTCGTAATGCAGCTCTCCAAGATCATGAAGCCGGGCTGGAAGGAAGAGGAAGAAGCAAAGAAGCGTGCCAAGCTCAACAAGGCTATGTCAGGTCAGGCCGGAGATAAGGGCAGCGCCGAGGACATCACACAGAACTCCATGAAGATGATGAACTGGATGATGCCTATCCTCATGCTCGTTACGACATTCACGATGCCTGCTGCAATGGGTCTTTACTGGATCATCTCCGGACTCATGAGCATCATCACGAGCGTTATCGTCTACTATCTCTTCACTAAGCCTTACGAAGCAAAGAAGGCTGAGATCGAGGCAAAGAAAGACGCCGTATTCAAGAAGAGCGGCAAGGCCAAGCTCGCCGGTGTTGATGCGGAAGTCGACGTTGACGACAAGAAGAATAAGAAAAAGAACAAGAACAAGAAGAACGACATCGAATAATTTTGGCTCGAAGGAGGCCTTTGACATATGGAAAAGACAGTAATCAAAACAGGCGCAACAGTTGATGAAGCAATCGAGGCAGCTCTTTCCGAGCTCGGATGCACAAAGGAACAGGCAACTGTCGAAGTTATAGAAGAAGGCACTGAAGGCGGCTTCCTCGGTTTGGGAAGAAAGGACGCTGAGGTCAAGGTTACATTCAATTCAGAGGAAGCAGCAGAGGAAACATCCGCTTCTGCAGAAACTGACGATACATACTACGGTGACGACGAGAGCTTTGAAGGCGACGCAGTAAGCGAAGCAGAAGACGCAGCTGCAAATTTCGTAGCTGAAGTCCTCTCCGGCATCGGCATCCACGGCAACATGGATTCCTACAGGGAAGACGATACCATCTACATCTCCGTAACCGGTTCTGACTGCGGTGCAGCCATCGGACGTCACGGTGAGACACTTGAGGCTATCTCTTACATGACAAACCTCATCGCCAACAAGCACAGTGAGCAGAGAGTTCACGTTTATCTCGATGTCGGCGGATACAGAAAGCACAGAGAGCAGGTCATCAAAGGCCTCGCTGACAAGGCTGTTACCAGAGTAAGACGTTCCGGCCGCAAGGTTGTCATGGAAGCCATGAGCCCTGCAGAGAGAAGGATCGTTCACTCTTATCTCCAGGATGTTCCCGGTGTTTCCACACACAGTGAAGGTGTTGAGCCCAACAGATGTGTCGTTGTAACACCCGTGGAAAAGAAGTAATCAGCTGATAATCTTTTAAATTTTTACGCGGGCATATTTCGATGTATTCGTATGATGACGAACCTATCTGCGCCTGCTCCACGCCGGCCGGAATCTCAGGAATAGCGGTTATCCGCATCTCGGGTAACGGCTGTGGAAAGCTTGCCGATAAATGTTCCGTCATCGTAAGGAGCAGCGGCGATTATAAAAAGCTCTCTGAGCTTCCCGGATACACATGCGCATTCGGTTATGTAAAGGACCCTTCAAACGACGTGAAGGTCGATGAGGTTATCTTCACGCGCTTTGAGGCACCGCATTCCTATACGGGTGAAGAGATGGTCGAGATATCCTCGCACGGCTCAGGAGCCGTCAAGCAGGAGATCTTAAAATGTCTCGGCATGTCCGGGATCAGGATGGCATATCCGGGCGAGTTTTCGAGACGCGCCTTCATTAACGGCAAGATGAGCCTTGCTTCGGCAGAGGCAGTCATGGATGTCATCAATTCCGAGACCGAAAGACAGCTCGAAGCAGCCGGAAGCCTTATGTCCGGCAAGCTCGCCGAAGAGATAAATACGATCGAGCAGAACCTCTATGACCAGGCAGCTATGCTCGAGACATTCACCGAATTCGACACCGAAGATCCTTCAGAGGAAGAATCCAAATTGGAGAAGGTCAAAGACGCTTTGAGCGACTGCCACGACAGGCTTACCGCCCTTTGCAAAGGTTACGGCAAGGGAAGGATATTGTCCGAGAGGCTCCGCGTGGCTCTCTTAGGACTCCCCAACAGCGGCAAGAGCACTCTCCTTAATACTCTCACAGGTTTTGACAGGGCGATCGTTACAGAGGTTGCCGGAACGACGAGAGACACCATAGAAGTCCAGATAAATATCAACGGTATTCCCGTTACGCTTATAGATACCGCAGGCATCCGCGAGACTGAAGATATCATCGAGTCAATGGGCATCGGCAGGGCAATAGAAGCCGGCAGAGGCGCTGACATGATCTTCTACATGATACCGCCCGACATGGATGCGGACGAAGTGTTTGTCGGTGTTTTTGACCTGAGGGAAGACTGCGATTCCATTACCGCTGTCTTTACAAAGAGCGATGCCGGCGAGAACCCTGAACGGAAAGAGATCGAAGAGCAGCTCAAGACGCTGGGCATTACCGATTTCATCTCGATAAGCGCCGAAGAGGGACTCAACATCGACAAGTTAGAAGATGCGATCGTCGATTACTATAACGAGCTCGGAGGCGGTGCTTCCGAAGGACTTCTCATCACGAACAGCAGACATTATTCAAAGTTCAGCAAGGCGTGCAAAAAGCTCGCCCTCGCGCTGGACGCTTTAGATAACGGCCTTGGCACTGAAGTGTGCGCATCCGCTTTAAGAGCTTGCCTTGACGAGATCGGCGAGGTTACCGGTAAGACGGTATCCGCAACGCTCGCGGACACGATATTCTCAAGATTCTGCATAGGTAAGTAAATGACTATCCGTGAAGCTTTAGAGTTGGAAAGAAGCTTTGAAGCGGGAACATTCGATGTTGCCGTCGTAGGAGCAGGGCATGCCGGATGCGAGGCGTCTCACGCTGCGGCAAAGCTCGGTCTTAACACGATACTCTTTACGCTCTCTCTGGACAGCCTCGCAAACCTTCCGTGCAACCCGAGTATTGGAGGCACGTCAAAGGGACAGCTCGTAAGAGAGATAGATGCGCTGGGCGGAATCATGGGGATAATGGCGGACAAATGCGCGGTCCAGATGAGGATGCTCAACCGTTCGAAAGGCCCCGCCGTTTATTCGCCGAGAGCGCAGGAAGACCGTGCGATGTATTCGATCGAGATGAAGCATTATCTCGAGAATCTTCCGAATCTCACTTTAAAACAGGCGCACATCACCGCGCTCCTTACCGACGAGGAGGGCAATGCCGCCGGCGTCATGACCGAAGGCAGGGCCGTCTACAGGGCAGGAGCCGTAGTCATATGTTCCGGTACATACATGGAAGCCCGCATAATCAGGGGAGAAGTTATCACCGAGAGCGGTCCTGACGGACTGCCGAGATCGGTGGGCCTTTCCTCTTCACTGGGTTCACTCGGTATACCCCTCTTAAGGTTCAAGACCGGAACACCAGTAAGAGTAAATTCCAATTCCGTTGATTTCTCACAGATGACGAGACAGGACGGTGAGGACGATATCCCGCCTTTCTCGTACAGGAACGAGATGGAGGGAAAATTTCCCGCGCCCGTTGACGAACAGATACCGTGCTGGTCGGTATGGACCACGGAAGAGACCAGAAAAGTCATAGCTGACAACATGGACAGGTCGCCTCTATACAGCGGCGAGATCAAGGGCATAGGTCCCAGATACTGTCCTTCGATAGAAGACAAGTTCATGCGTTTCAAGGATAAGACGAGACATCAGATCTTCGTCGAACCCATGGGGCGCCATACTAATGAGATGTATCTGCAGGGGTTCTCAACGAGCCTTCCCGAAGAGATACAGGAAAAGATGGTAAAGTCACTGCCGGGACTTTCGAACGCGAGGATACAGAGAGCGGCGTATGCCATAGAGTACGATCTTGTCGATCCTTTATCTTTGAAGGCTTCGCTCGAATCGAAGATCGTGCCCGGGCTTTTCACCGCGGGACAGATAAACGGATCCTCAGGATATGAGGAAGCAGCCGCACAGGGCATCGTGGCAGGCATAAACGCGGCGATGAAACTGCTCGGAAGAGACGCGGTGATAATAGACAGATCACAGGGTTACATCGGAGTCCTCATAGACGATCTGGTTACCAAGGGAACTAATGAGCCGTACCGCATGATGACCTCACGCGCCGAATACAGGCTCTTCTTAAGACAGGACAATGCCGACGAGAGGCTTACTCCCATAGGGCATGAGATCGGACTCATAGAAGATGATGTTTTCGAAAAGTTCGAAGAAAAGGTCAAAGCGATAGCCGAAGAGACGGCAAGGCTCAGGAAGACTTATGTAGCTCCGACGGAAGAATTGGGAGCGCTCCTCGACACATGCAATCAGACGCTGCCGAAGTCAGGAGAGAGCCTGGCAGACCTCATCAAGCGCCCCGGTGTCACCTATGAGCTGCTTGCCCCGGTCGACAAAGACCGGAAACCTCTTCCGCGCAACGTTACGTTCGCCTGTGAGACTGACATAAAATACGAAGGCTACCTGTCTCTCGAGAAGGAAAAGATCGAGAAGTTCAAGAATCTGGAGAAGATAAGGATACCTGAAGACATAGATTATTCCCGAATAAAGGGACTGAGGCTCGAAGCCACGCAGAAGCTTGCGAAGATGAGACCCGAGAACGTCGGCAGGGCCTCGAGGATATCCGGAGTGTCGCCCGCGGACTGCGAAGTCCTCCTGGTATATCTCGAACAGCAGAGAAGGAGACAGAATAATGGCTGACGGCTTGTTCCACAAGAGAAAACCGCTTACCAAGGATGATATCAGGCGCCTTAAGGAGACTCTCCCGAAGAAGGTGGAGATTAGTTCCGAAGGGACAAAGATTACTGAGAAGACGGATGAGGATGATGCCGCAAAGGCTGAAACTGCATCTGACGTCGCACCCATCCTCGAGAACCGTTCGGATGAGATAAGCGTTCCTCTTTCGGCCGAGGAGATAAGGTCATTCCAGATCTATGCCTCCATGCTCAAGGAAAAGAACAAGGTGATGAACCTCACCGCCGTCGATGACGACGAAGGCATCGCCATGAAGCATTTCATAGATTCACTTACGCTCTGCCCGTATATCAGGGAGGAAGAGGCGAAGGCCGGAGAAGGAAAGCAGCTGACGTTCATCGATGTGGGAACGGGTGCAGGCTTCCCGGGACTTCCGGTAAAGATATCATGCCCCGAGCTTGGCGTAACGCTCATGGATTCGCTCGAAAAGCGCCTCAAGTTCCTTGATGAGGTCATTGCCGCACTGGGACTTCAGGACTGCTCTACGGTCCATTCCAGGGCCGAAGACGCGGGCAGGAACAAGAAGTACAGGGAAAAGTACGATATTGCCACCGCTAGAGCCGTCGCAAGGCTCTCGGTACTTGCCGAATACTGTCTGCCGCTGGTAAAGGTGGGCGGCGTATTCCTCGCCATGAAGGCACACTCGGAAGATGAGGAGACGGAAGCAGGCAAGGCCATAGCGCTCCTCGGAGGCACCGTAGAGAAGACCGATACATTCAAGCTTCCCGGCACCGACATGGAAAGAACGATAATCGTCGTAAGGAAGATCCGCCCGACGCCCGCCAGGTTCCCGAGAAAAGCAGGCACTCCTTCAAAGACCCCCATAGTCTGATTTCAGGACAAATTTTGCCATATATTATAATAATATACGCGCGTGTGCGTTTTATTATGATATAATACTCTAGTTTGTAGATATATCATCTAACGACCAAGTATTTTGATTACCCGCATAATGTGCTTTTTTGCGGGCGGAGGCGACAAATGGCAAACAGCGACGACAAGAAACAGGCCAGGCTTCAACAGGAAGCCGAGATGGACGAAGTATTCAAGTCAGAACAAACAACTATAGTTCCGGTTGACTTAGACGGTGAGATGAAGAAGTCCTTCATCGACTACGCGATGTCGGTTATTTCCGACCGTGCGCTCCCCGATATCAGGGACGGTCTCAAGCCGGTTCACAGAAGGATCCTTTATTCGATGTTTACTCAGGGCTTCACCCCTGACAAGCCGTACCGTAAGTGCGCCACCACGATCGGTGACGTTCTGGGACGTTTCCATCCTCACGGTGACGCGTCTGTTTACGATGCTCTCGTAAGACTCGC
>CAMVGO010000081.1 GCA_947167045.1 uncultured Clostridia bacterium | reverse complement strand
AGAGGTCAGGTTATCGCTAAGCCCGGCACAACAACTCCTCACACAAAGTTCACAGGCCAAGTTTACGTTCTTACAAAGGAAGAGGGTGGACGTCATAAGCCTTTCGTAACAGGTTACCGTCCTCAGTTCTACTTCAGAACAACAGACGTTACAGGCGTTATCAAGCTTCCTGAGGGAACAGACATGTGCATGCCTGGTGACCACGTAACAATCGAAGCAGACCTTATCACTCCTATCGCTATGGAGCAGGGTCTTAAGTTCGCTATCCGTGAGGGTGGTCACACAGTAGGCGCTGGTACAGTTTCTACAATCATCGAGTAATCGATAAGAACTGAGCTGACTTATTGTCAATCCAAGAGGTTGTCTCTATGAGGCAACCTCTTTTTTATGCCTTTACCCGTTCAGGATAAGGCAATTGTCACTTCTTTGATGCTGATTAGATGTATCGGGGCATTAATATAATGGAGTAATAAGCCGCAAATTGGGGAATAGTATGAATAAGAATATCTTGAAGATTGTGTCCGCAGGTCTGGTATTTGCAATGGTCCTGCCTGCCGCATCATGCGGAAAGAAGGGCGGAAGCGGCAAGAAGAGCCGCAGCGGCGATAAGGTGTCTTCCGACACACCCTGGTTTGAAAGCCGGGAACTTAATATCGATCTGGATCTGGATCCTGCCAGGGAGGTCGAGTATTCATATCAGACTCTTTCGGGTGCTGACAAGGACAGGGTGGTCATCCTCACGACCGGAAGCTATAAGCAGCCCGAAACCATCGACTGGGGGATGTACAATTACAACGATTATGCGATATATATGGTTTCGGTCTTCGACAGGAATTCCGGAAGTACCGTAAACAAGATAGATCTCGTCAAAGACATGGACTCGAATGAATATGTTGAGAGTACCAGTTATGCGAACGGTAAGTTTTCGGTCAGGACAAATTCGATGACCCCGGATACATACGAGAACATCTCCAGGGAAAAGATATACGATCTGGATACTGGAACGGTGGCTGAGGTCAGAGAAATCGTAACGGACAGTTACTATACTTCCGAGCGCTCTTTTCAGATCGGCGACTACAGGGTTGTGACGGTAATGGACTGGGAGAGCACTTACCAGAGTTATGATCTCTATGTTTATGTTTCCGATAACGATTTCGAAAAGGTGAGGATACAAAAGGACGGTGTCGACATCTACGACATACCTGTAATTCTTTCCGAAGATGGCAACAAGGCGCTTATTCCTGCGAGCACAAATGACGGGGAGCTCTTTTTCGAGCTCGATCTCAGAACGTGCAAACTGACCGAACTGGATCCCAAGGATTACGAATGGCTCGATACGGATCATCTTACGGGTGCGGTCGTCAGGGACGACGGATGCCTGTATTATGCGGATCCGCTCGGCATCACAAAGGCCGACATAAATAAAAAGACTTCAGAAAAGCTTTTCGATTACAGTTGGTGCGGCATTAACAGGAGCATCCTTACCAATCTGACGTTAGCAGACTGCTCCGATGACGGATTCATCCTCTACGGCGAACACTATGCGAACAATGCTTACAAAAATAACAAAGCAGAGTTTAAGGTCATTGAGTTTACCAGGGCAAAAAAGAATCCTCATGCGGGAAAGATGATCCTCGAGCTCTACACGCCTTACGGATATACGGATGAGGCCGTCGGTGACGCCATCATGAGATTCAATGAGACTAACGGAAGCTGTTTTATAGAAGTCACTGACCGATATAACAATGACGATTATATCGATTATTCCAACATTGACAGTGATGACGACTACGATACGATGAATCTCGATGCTGCGGCGAAGATGAGCAATGTGCTAGCGATGGACATAATGAACGGGGAAGGGCCGGACATCCTCCTGGACTGCAGCGAATACGGCCAGCTCAACAATGCGAACTACCTAGTCGATCTGACGCCTTATGTCGGATCTCTTGACGGGGATAAGTATTTCACCAACATAATCGAGGGCTCAAAGATCGACGGGAAGATATATCAGCTCCCGGTTACCTTTACCGTATTCGGCATCCATACCGATGCGAAATATGCAGGTGCAACGGGTGTCGGCTTCACTACAGCGGAGTATGAAAAATTTCTTAATGACACGCTGAACGGTTCTGACGTCATAACCTCAGGCCAGGCGGTCTATTTCTCGAAGCTGTTCAACAACATGAGCGGTCTGTTCATTTCGAACGGCAAGGTTGATTTTACGGGTCCCGAGTTCGCGCAGATCGCTGCATTCGTTAAGGACAATGTTCCCGAGAGGAGCAGGAGCTGGAGCGAAGATTTAGAGCTTTATGCTGAGGAGTCATATCCGGCTGTCGCAGTGGGAGCATCGGTCTTCAAAGGTGATCCTTACGGTTCGGAGCCTTTAATAGCTATGTATACCAGGTGCAGCGGGATGGGAACATATCTTTATGACATATCCCAGCTCCAGGGAGCTGAGGCGATACTGGGCCTTCCTTCAACAGACGGAAGAGGTCCTGTTTTCGAGCCCAATCTCTCGGTTGCGGTATCTGCACAGTCCGCAAATGCCGATGCCTGCGGGGAATTCGTTAAGATCCTTCTTTCAGATGATTTCCAGACGGCGATGGCATACAGTGATTATCTTGTCTTAAACCGCGACAGTTTAAGAAAAGCCGGTGAGGATGCCGTCAAGTATTACAGCAGTGATGTTTTCGTCTACGATGTGAGACTTCCGAATTCGGGCTCGAAATTCACGTCCGGGCAAATCGATTCGATGGAGAACATTATCATGAGCTGTTCGGGTATGAGTTCGACCGATTCTTCGGTAAATCTCATCCTTATCGAGGAGATGCCAGCTTATTTCTCCGGGCAGAAGGATCTCGCATCTGTTGCCGCGATAGCACAGGACAGAGTGCAGAAAGTGATGGACGAAAGAGGGTAAGAACCTTTAAAACAGGGCATTTGAAGGCTGCTCCGGCGGCTTTTGTAACACGGCTTTAACCTGTTTACCCAATTTTTGCCTTAATTTTGATGCAGATTGTATATTTCGCAGTCCTAGAATCGTACCTGAAAAATCCATTATCAGGGATAAAAGGAGATATTTTTTATGAACAAATTACCTGAAAAGGTCTTATCTGTTGCACTTGCTGCATCCATGGTGCTGTCCTTCGCGGCATGTGCCAAAAAGGGCGGCAGCAGCGGCAGACAGCAAAGCAGCAGCGGCAAGAAAATCTCTGCCGACACACCTTGGTTTGAAGGCAGGGAAGTAAACATCGACGTGGACATCGATACGAGCAAACCTCTCGAGTACACCTATTCGAGACTTGCAGGCGTCGATGACAATTACATCGTCGTATTCACCTCGGGATCTTACAAGATGCCCGACAGCAATACGATCGACTGGGAGCACTTCAACTATAACGATTATTCGTTCTATACCGTAACGACCATTGACAGAAACACTAATCAGACGATCAATTCCGTCAATCTGAATGACGGTCTGGGCCAGAGTTCCTATATCGAAGGTGCAACATATATTAACGGTGTAATAACGGTAACCAAGACCGATTATAACGATCTCACATATGAGATGACCAGCACTCAGATAGATATAGATCCCACTACGGGAAATATCATCGATACCAGGGAATCCGAATATGAGGAAGGCGAGAGCAACAGTGTTGAGAAGTCTTTCCAGATCGGCGATTACAAGGTAGACACATCGATGAACTGGGATAACAATGATGAATCTTATTACAATCTCTTTGTCTATTCACCCGACGGCGACAAGCAGAAGGTTAAAGTCAAGGAATCCGGCGTCAGCATCTACGACATCCCTGTCATATTGGCTCTCGACAAGACCAAGGCACTGGTTCCCGCAAGCACCAACAGCGATCCGATATACTTTGAGCTCGATCTTGAGAGCGGCAATCTGACCAAACTTGATGCCAAGGACTATGAATGGCTCGATCTCAACAACATCTATTCGGTTACCAACGGTAAGGACGGAAATGTTTACTTTGTTTCGTCCACCGGAATTTCCAAGATCGATATGAAGGGCAAGAAGACCGAAGAGGTTTTCAATTTCAGCTGGTGCAACATCAACAGGAGCATCCTGAATTATCTCGAGATGGCAGAGTGCTCCGAGGATTCTTTCATCCTTGCCGGCGAGAAGTATGTCTCAAGCCCTTACGAGCGCAGCAATCTCTCTGATTTCATCATTGTCGAATTGAACAAGGTACCGAATCCCCATGCCGGAAAGACGATCCTTGAGATGTATTCCTCTTACGGATATGTCGAGAACACTGTCGGCGATGCGATCATGAAGTTCAACGAATCAAACAGCGATTACTTTATCGAAGTATCAGACCGTTACTCCGATTCTGACGACTACGATTATTCCAATATCAACAGCGAGGAAGACTGGGAGAATGCTTCCCTCGAGATCAATGCCAACATGAGCAACCAGCTTGCCATGGACATCTTAAATGGCGAAGGTCCCGACCTTCTCCTCAATGTAAGCAATCTCGGCCAGCTCAACAATTCCAACTATCTTACGGATCTTACGCCTTATGTAGGCAGCTTAAGCTCCGATAAGTACTTCACCAATGTCGTTGATGCATCCAAGGTCGACGGCAAGCTCTATAACCTGCCTGTCAGCTACATGATCGACGGTATCCATACGGATTCCAAGTATGCGGGAGCATCAGGCGTAGGTTTCACGACAAAAGAATATGAAAAGTTCCTCAGCGAAACACTGAACGGAACAGACGTAATCAACCTCGGTCAGGCTACTTACTTTGCAAGACTCTTCAGTGCCATGAGTGACAAGTTCATCAAGAACGGTAAGGTCGATCTCTCGGCTCCCGAATTCGAGCAGCTCGCGGAATTCGTAAAGGACAATGTTCCCGAGACAGGTTTGACCTGGGATGAGATGTATAACCAGGGTGAAGATGATGATTATGCTACCACTTATGCGGTAGGCTCAGCACTCTTCAAGGGTGACAGGGCAGGCTATGGCGAAGATGTCAATGCCGTCTACACCAACTGCTACGGTATCAGCGGATACTTCTCTGAGATAGTACAGCTGCAGGGCGCTACGGCTATCCTCGGCCTGCCTTCCACTGACGGACGCGGACCCATGATCGAACCCTATGTCTCCGTGGCCATCTCCGCTCAGGCTGAAAATGTCGAAGTTTGCGGCGAGTTCGTAAAGCTCCTCATGTCTGACGAAGTCCAGAAGGAGCTCGCAATGAACGACAACTTCGTTCTCAACCGCGAGGCTTTCAGGGAAGGCGGAAAGACAGCAGTCGCTTATTATAACACCGATGCCGGAAAGGAATATTTCGGTTACTATACCGAGTCTGGCGACCCTATATCAAACAACATCTCATTCTCCGAAAAGAACATCGACGATCTCGAGAAGATCATTTCGAGCGTATCCATGATGTATTCGGCAGATGCTTCCATAAACCTCATCCTTGTCGAGGAGATGCCGGCGTACTTCTCCGGCCAGAAGGACCTCGCATCTGTTTCGGCCATTGCCCAGGACAGAGCGCAGAAGGTCATCGACGAGAGAGGTTAATGAATAAGTTTACCTGAAGGTAATTGTTCATAAAACGGAAAGGGGCTGCTTCAATTTTGAAGCGGCTCCTTTTCAATTGCATCCGGCGGTCTTTACCTTTGTTTTGCCTAGATTATGTTGCTGTTCTGATAACCGGGGAGAATAAGATTGGTAATGTCAGATCTTATGACGGGATAAAAAGGAGTTTAGAAAGATGAAAAGAGCACCGATCAAGAAGGATGCCGTAAAGGTAATGTCGGCCGTACTGACGGTTTCCATGGCATTGTCCTTTGCGGCATGCGGAAAGAAGGACACCGGCAAGGAAACCGGTTCCGCGTCCGGAAAGGGCGGAACGGAGGAGGTCTTAAGCGGCAGCAAGATCTCGGCTGATTCCCCCTGGTTCGACAGCACCATGAATGAGATAATCCCGGCCGTCAACACGGGCAGAAAAATGGCTTCAGCGCCTTTTTCGAGACTCTCGGGAGCTGACGACAAATATATCGTCGCACTTACCACAGGTGATTATGATATCCCCGCGAACTTCAACTGGGAAAACTACAGATACAGCGATTTTGCGATCGTGACATTATCCGTCGTGGACAGAAACACCAAGCAGGTAAAAAACACCATAGACCTGATCGGTATGTTCAGCGAAGCCAGCTGCATAGAAAAAGTGCTTTACCGCAACGGAAAGATAAGCGTCTATTACACCATTTACGATCCTTATACGGATACAGCGGTCTACAGGGAAGCCGAGCTCGATCCCTCCACGGGAGACATACTGAATGAGAAAGACATCTCAGGCTACAGCCTGCCTGACAGGACCTTCGATATCGGAGATTATCTTGTCGAGACCGGCATGATATGGGAGGAAGTATCGTACTTCAAACTGATCATTACTTCGCAGGACGGGGAGCGGAAAGAGGTCGTCATAAACGACAATAACTCCGATCTTTACGATATCCCGCTCATTCTTCCTGTGGACGGCAGCAAGGCGCTGGTCCCGTGTGAAGGAAAGAATGGCATGATCTATTATATGGTCGACCTTGAGACCGGGGCGCTCACTTCTGAGAATGCCAAGGATTACGAATGGCTCGACCTCAGTTACAAGAGTTCCTCGTTTACGGGTTCTGACGGAAATGTATATTTCCTGACC
>CAMVGO010000080.1 GCA_947167045.1 uncultured Clostridia bacterium | reverse complement strand
CCATCTCGGCCTTACAATCCTTGTACTTGAAGTCCATCTCCTTGCCGCCGACGATACAGTTCTGCTCTGCGAGGTCGTTCGGTACAGTCCAGTCGAGCGTGATGTTCGTGAACGGGCTCTGCGTACCCCATCTTGAAGGTGTGTTTACGCCGTAGATGAAGGACTGGATGTCCTGCTTTACCTGCTTGTAGTTCAAGTGGTCGACCTTAACGAAAGGTGCGAGATATGTATCGAAAGAGGAGAAAGCCTGAGCGCCTGCCCACTCATTTTGCATGATGCCGAGAAAGTTGACCATCTGGTTGCAGAGTGTGGAGAGATGCTTTGCGGGAGCGGAAGTGATCTTGTTCGGTATACCGCCCAAACCTTCCTGGATGAGCTGCTTTAATGACCAGCCTGCACAGTAACCTGTGAGCATGGAGAGGTCGTGGATATGGATATCGGCATTTCTGTGTGCGTCAGCGATCTCTTTGTCGTAGATCTCAGAGAGCCAGTAGTTTGCTGTGATGGCGCCGGAGTTGGAGAGGATCAGGCCGCCTACGGAATATGTGACTGTGGAGTTTTCCTTAACACGCCAGTCCTCGATCTTTACGTAGCTGTCTACGAGATTCTTATAATTGAGGAGAGCGGAGTTCATGTTACGGATCTTTTCGCGCTGTGCACGGTAAAGGATGTAAGCCTTAGCTACATCGTCGTAACCCATCTTCTGGAGCGTAACCTCGACGCTGTCCTGGATGTCCTCGACGCCTACCTTGCCGTCAACAGCCTTCTTCTCGCAGTCGGAAACCGCATTCAGGGCGAGCATATCGATGATCTGTGCGTTATACTCTCTCTTCTGTGCAATAAAAGCCTTCTCTATGGCTCCGCTGATCTTGCTTAAGTCAAAGTCTACGACTTTGCCGTCTCTTTTTACGATTTGATACATGTTCCTCTCCTTAACTCTCTCCGCGTATCTTTGATTGCGGTATTATTTTTCTCGCATTTTCCAATGCTTTTTCCAATTCTCCGCGCGGCATCTCGCCCAAACCTTCACCGTTCAGGAGATTCCCCGAATCAACGAAGTTCTGGAGGAAGTACTTTTCAGATCCTTCCACCTGCTTCGCGATCGTCTCGAAATCGTCCGCAGTGTGCAGGGGCGATACCACCGTCGTGCGGAACTCGTGATCGACTCCGCTCTCCTGTATCAGCCTGATGCTCCTCTTTATAAGAGAAGTGTCGAAGCCGCTGATACCGACTGTTTCCGCATACTTGTCAAAGGTGTTCTTGAGATCCATCGCAACATAGTCTACGTTCCCTTCAGCCAGGATTTGTCCGAGCCTGTCAGGGAATGTGCCGTTGGTATCAAGCTTTACCTTGTAGCCAAGCGACTTGATCTTTGCGATAAACTCACCGATGTCAGAATGCAGAAGCGGTTCTCCGCCTGTGATCGCAACTCCGTCAAGGATCCCTTTCCTCTTGTTCAGGAAGGCGAATAATTCTTCTTCGCTGATCCTGTAACTTTCCGGAGGGTTGTTCACCAGTGCCGGGTTGTGGCAGAAGGGGCATCTCAGGTTGCATCCGACGGTGAACACCGTACAGGCTACCGTCTCGGGAAAATCCAAAAGTGTTAGCTTCTGAAGTCCGCCGATGATCATGTCCCAATACCTCGCTCTTGAATTGAAAAATAGGTGCGAATGCGCTTCGGTTCTCTCGAAACGCTCTTAAAGATTACCTATATGTTGTGGTCGTGTCAACAGCAAAACCCAATATATTGTGCTTGTAATACGAATGTAACAAAAAGCAGGAAAACTTGACAACCACTAGGGGTTCAGGGTTTTTCCGCATGAAAAAGCTCCCCGGAGGGAGCGAAAATGTAATATTACAATATCCGGAAACTGTCCCTAAAAGCGAACCCAGGATCAGATATCTCAGGTGGCTGGCACAAGATTCCATGTCGTTTCCGGATGTTCTTCAATGAACTCATCGTAGCCTTCAGTATCAAACAGGAATGTATATTCGATGAAGTCGCCGGCCTTTATGCCTCCCTGCTCAGCATCCGAGACCAGGGCCCTGGACTGGCCGTGACATATGGAATACGTGCCGTTCCTATTTTCGAGAAGGACAAAAACCTGTGAATCATCGTAGGAAAACCAGTCGATCTTGACGCTGCCGTCAGAAACCGTCAGGAAGATATCATCGCTCAAGTCATCGTTTATTACCCTCATTCTGTATTTGCCGGCGTAATTGCTGATCTCGACAAGCAGGCCGTCGCCTTCAAAACCGCCGGCAGCGGGCTTCAGGTAATATCTGCCCTCACTGACCGGATTACGGGTGCGCGGCAGCACTTCGCTGTAATATGCTTTGTACTCGTTTTTCCCTTCGACGAGAAGCTGTCTCAAAGTTCCGAGACCTGCCGCTGCCAAGAGGAAAACAAACACGCCGGCTATAAAGAATACCATCGCGGAAGCACTTACGGTCATCTTGGCTTTTGCGGCTGCCTTCAGATCGATCTTCGACATCTTCTTTATCAGCGCGGTAAGTCCGGCAACACCTGCCGGGATCATCACGGTCATATAGGAAAGCGTGTAGAAAGGAGCCGCTTCCCAGATCAGGTGGAACACATAACCTCCGATAAATGTCAGGAAGAGCAGCAATGCAGGCGAACCGTTCCTGCTGCGTGCACTCTTTACCGCAAAGGACGCTCCGCCAAGGAACATGAGGATCTGGAACACCTTAAGGAACGAAGCAGAGATCCTGATAACCGAAGGATCAGCCAGGAACCATACAAAAGGAGAAGCATTGCTGTCCAGATAAGCATTCCTGCTGAAAAACTCAAACGCGCAGTGGGTCGGATCAGACCACTGGATAAGTATCTTTCTTGTATAGAATCCGATCGCATACTGGGGTTCGGCGAAAAACATCTGAATGCTCGCGGCAATATCCTGCTTTGCCGAAACGGCCTGAACGGAAGCGTCAAAACCGGATTCTGCATACGTGAGCGCATTATATCCGTTATACATTCCGGCCTCTTCCTGCATGCCCATGGCAATCCAGGAATACTTGGACGCGCCCGACGATACAGGTGTACCGGCAACGGCACCCACTATAAGATTCAGACCGGAGTTCAAAAGGACTGAAGCAGCCAGTACCGCAACAGGTATATAAAGATCTTTGAATCTGCGCTGCTTAAGGAGCTCTGCTGCAAGATATATCGTAACCGCTATGGAAATGATAATGAAGTTATTCTTGATCACACACGCGATGGCGGCAAACGAGACCGCCACGGCAATGCTCTTTATCCCGACCTTCTTCTCCGCTATGGCGGCTGCATGCTTCATCGCCCTTACGGCAAAGAACATTCCGGGAATATCACCGTATATTATCAGCACCTTTGCCTGGAATGGCAGGAACAGTAATCCAGCCGCCATCACCATGATCTGCGATTTTCTGGATAACCCGAACCTTCCGCCGATCTCGGCAAGATCGGAATAGATAAATGGGACCAGCATGGCATTAATCAGCATTATCAGAGCATTGTTGTAATGACCCGCGATTCCGCTTATCAGATACAGAACAACAGCCATACCCGTGTTGTTGGGATATATGCCGAGATATCCGGGCGGAGTGAACGTTTCCTTCTCGCCCCATGAAAAACTGTATGCGGCTCTCTGGACTTCCAGCTGATCTTCTCTCTGCCCCATGCCGAAGATGCCTATGGCAAAGATCATGCATTCGGCAAAGACCAGGATCTTCATCAGCCTCATCGCACGGTCGAAAGTTTCCTGCTCGTCTAACAGTGATATCTTTCCCATCGCAGACGGCGACTTAAGGATCAGGACGCCGCATGCAAAGACTGCCGCCACCGCGACAAAAAGGAGCAAAAGAGGATTCAGGAACATTACCCGTGCATAACCGATATCCGATATCAGTCTGTACGTTCCGGCAAAACATACTATCAGGAGATAAAAGCAGGCGGCAAAAGCCAGGACCGTGATCACGGTCTTATAAAAAGAAAACAGCTTGCTTTGACTTCCAGATTTGCCCATATACGAGGAATAATAAGATAATCAGGGATATATTGCAATTTTACACATCAGAAGACTTCAGTTTTTCTTCTTCTCTATCCGGTTGAACTGGGGTCTTACCTCAACTTCCGTGACAGCCGCGCCTTCGCGCATGCCGATAACGTTCTTCACGCACTCGGCAACATCTTCGGGGAGCAGATAGCACCCTTCCTCTTCAGACGGTTTGAAATCCGCATTCCTGTAGAGCTTCGTGCCGAGAGTAAGATCCGGACAGACCGTAACGACTCTGACGCCTGTCTTTCTCACCTCTTCAAAAAGGCTCCGCCCGTAGCTCCGGAGTCCCGCCTTGAGTGCACCGTAAGCTGCGCCGTGGGTGTTGATCCTCGTCGACGTGACCGAAGCGATGTTTATCACTATGCCCTTAACGTCCTTGAGCTTCGGCAGGAGCGCCGATGTCAGTATCAGCGGAGCTTCCAGATCCACCCTGCACATTTCCTTTATCTGAGCCGTAGTATTGAACTCGGCAAGTCCGTAATACGCGCTTCCGGCAGCATTGACCAGAAGATCCACCCTCTTTATCTCCGATACCTTCGACAGTAGGATGTCCGTATCTCTCAGATCGAGAGAAAGTCTCTGTTCGAAGAAATCACAGCCTTCAGGGAATATCCTTCCGATGCCGTAGACCTTATAGCCTTCTTCGCTCAGCATCTTTGCAATCGCAAGACCTATTCCGGAGGAAGCTCCGGTTACCAGTGCCGTTTTCAATTCCATGTGAATATCTTCTCCCTTCCTATGTATTCCCCCAGAAGTCCGCACATGAACTCCTGCATCTCCTTATCGGTATCAGGCTCATACTGGGCAACGCCGTCCCTGATAACATAAGGATACCACGCTGCCTCCGAATCAGGGTAAGCCTTTCTCATCTTGGACAAGAAATCCGCAGATATCCTGAACGTTCCGACACTGACGTCCGTAAGCTTTCCGGGATCGATAACCGACACCGTCTCATCCACAAGACGCTTATATGCATCTTTCCAGTCCGGTACCTTCATCATGGGATCGAAACAGAGCCTTACTTTCGCTCCGTTTTCCATAGCTTTCGCAGCCGCGTTTATCCTCGCCCTGACAGAAGCGGTATTCCTCTCGTAACGCGTGACCACCTCTTCAGGCGACAGAGTAAACGCATAGATGACGTTCGATATGTCGTCCTTTATCTCCGGTGCGGCTTTTGTCCTGAGCTCGACCAGCAGATCTTCATGAGCCAGAGCCTCTTTTTTCCAAAAATCGGCATGTCCCGTAAGACCGTTCATCGCTATAAGATCGGTGTCGTAAGAGGCGCATACGTACATCGGTCCGTCTTTGAGTTTCTCCTCCACATCTTTTTCGTAATCATCGAGATTTACAAAAACGACAATATGACCCGAAGGATACATTCCCTTGAGATAACAGTACCCGCAGTCAAACGGGCAGTTCATCATCGAGCTTGCATAGTAGAAATTCTTCTGGCCGAACGACTGGCATACCGGCGCTCCTTCGAACAGCCTGTTGCCGTCCCTTACGGCAATTATCAGCGCCTGATGCTCTCTTTGCAGAACGGCATTCTGCCTCTTCCTGTCGAAAACGTCCTTATAGTGCTTTATCCGGATCACATGCACATCCGGGAGCTTATCCAAGATCTCACGTGTCAGCGGGTAATCTTCCGCCCTTTCCTCAACGTAGACGCGAGTAAATCTCATCAAGCACCTCCCTTCCGGCCTTCCTGTCTCTGACAGGGATCCTGCCATCATTTCTCATCCTGTCCAGGATGCTCAAGAGTTCATCTTGCCTTCCTGCGGCAACGCAGTAATGCTCGATGTCTCTGAGTTCGTTTCTCATGTATTGGGAGAGTTTCAGTTCTCCGGCAACGCTCTCAGGCAGGAACTCATACGACTTTTCCGTGCTGAGCCCGGACATGATCTCCGCGATCTTTTTTATCTCACCGGAATGTCTGCCCATCAGTTCCGTTACTTCTTTCGGTGACGGGAAATCATCTCCGCTGTCCGAAACCACTTTATAGATGACAAGATTGGACGGCGGTATCACCTTCAATACTTCTTCGCAGATCAACGCCGCTTCCATGTCGTACAGCATGCCTTCTTCAACCACGGTAACGACTTTATCCGAAGTGGTAAGCGGCATCTCTTCCGCATCCGTTTCGAAAAGTATGTCCGGATAGAACCGTCTGCCCGTTGCATCGGAGATCACCTGATCGATAAGATATCCCCTGCCCTTATTTTTTCCGGCGCAGATGCCTGCATTGAGGACAAGATCGTTCGCTTTAAGTCCGATCTTCGATATCCTGTCCGAGGCCCGTCCGCCCGCGCCCGTTACGATCACCTCGCCCCGGATGCCGTTCAGTGCCGCGGCTTCACATTTAAGAGCCGTAAGGATATATAACATGCATCTGACCTCTCTTTTTTTTGTAAATTATATTATATCGTGTTAATATTAGTCGTCTTACAAGACGACGGAGGTTTAATATGGACAGATTACTTACGGGCCTTCAGCCCAGCGGTTCACTTACGATCGGAAATTATGCGGGCGGTATCTCGCAGATCGTTAACTATCAGAAGGATTACGAGACATTTCTTTTTGTTCCCGACATGCACGCCATCACGGTCCCCCAGGATCCCGAGGCTCTTCACAGGAACATCATCAATGCCATTGCCATGTACATCGCATGCGGCGTCGATCCGAACCTTGAGAACATGCATATCTACATTCAGTCGGAGAATCTCTATCACGCAAATCTGTCCTGGATCTTCGAGTGTCACACGCCTCACGGCGATCTGACGAGAATGCATCAGTTCAAGGCCAAGTCAGCTCTTCACGAAGCTTTCACCGAAGGCCT
>CAMVGO010000079.1 GCA_947167045.1 uncultured Clostridia bacterium | reverse complement strand
AGCCAAGGTATCGTTTTCAGAGAAAAATCGTCTAAAACGATATCAGCCGGCCAGCTAAGGTATCGTTTTCAGAGAAGAATCCTCAAAAACGATATCAGCCAAAAAACCAAGATAAAAGCCAGCCTCGCCCAATAAATAAGCCCGGCAGGCGAGGTGCTTACCGGGCATGAAGTTTCAATTAATCAATCGATCAAGTTCTGTAGCTTCCGTTGATCTTTACGTAATCGTAAGAGAAGTCGCAGGTGAACATCCTGTCGTATGCATCGCCCTCGTAGAGTGTGATGTCGACCTTGATGTCGTGCTCAGCAAGGAGTCTGGAAGCTTCTTCCTCGTCAAAGTTTACGGCCGCACCGTCCTTGTACATGAGGAGACCGCTCAAGCGGATATCGACCTTCTCGGGGTCGAAAGATGCGCCTGAATAGCCGACTGCCGTAAGGATACGTCCGATATTTGCATCCTCGCCGAAGAAAGCAGTCTTGCAGAGAGGAGACCTTGCGACAGATGTAACGATGAGCTTTGCATCCTTTTCGTTTGCAGCACCGTGGACTTCGATCTCGACGAATTTGGTCGCGCCTTCGCCGTCAGAAGCGAGCATCCTTGCAATATCCTCAGCAAGTCCGCATAAGGCGTTCTCGAAAAGCTGATAGTCCTCAGAACCTTCTTCTATCTCAACACCCGATGCGCCGTTCGCGAAAACAACGACCATGTCACATACCGATGTGTCACCGTCGACACTGACTCTGTTGAATGTGTATTTAACGGCCTTCTGGAGCATCTT
This sequence comes from uncultured Clostridia bacterium, assembly GCA_947167045.1. Taxonomy (GTDB): domain Bacteria; phylum Bacillota; class Clostridia; order Saccharofermentanales; family Saccharofermentanaceae; genus Saccharofermentans. Next base: position 6,173 of record CAMVGO010000079.1, on the reverse strand, counting down.
CTTCAAAGAAGCGGAAGCGATGCCGCAGTCAGTGGTGAATATCGAGATCATGGTGGCGAGGTTAGGGTGGATCATGCCGGAACCTTTTGCCATGCCGGAGATGGTGACGGTCTTGCCGTCAGTGAGCTCGATCTGAGCGGAAACTTCCTTCGGTACAGTGTCTGTGGTCATCATTGCGTATTCTGCGCAGTGAGCGTTTTCCTCATCGGCTGAAAGACCTGATACGAGATCGGGGATGACGGGGAGCATCTTGTCCAGAGGAAGTCTGGAGCCGATGACGCCTGTCGAAGCCGTGAGGATCTCGGATGAGTCACAGCCAAGGAGGGAAGAAGCGCAAGAGGCGATCTTTTCGGCATCTTCAACTCCGACGGCGCCGACGCCTGCATTGGCGACCTTGCTGTTTACGATGATGCCTTTCGCAGTGCCCTTGTTTTCGATAATGCCGATGGATCTTACGAGAGAGTGGCCCTTTACCAGGTTGGAAGTGTAGACGCCTGCGACGTTGCAGGGTGTGTCAGAATAGACCATTCCGACGTCCAGGTAGGATGACTTGGGGGCGTTCTCGTTGATGTTTGCGGGATCTGCGCACTTCATGCCGGCGGAAACGCCGTTTGCCTTGAATCCCTTTGGCATTGTGATATAGGAATTAAGTAATTCTTCTTCCATAGTAAGTAACCTCTTAATATAATTATCTGACGCATTATAGTACATCTTACTTAAAAGGTGCAATAACGCTTGACTTGAAAGCACATTAACATTATACTTTCTAGGCATTGGCTGACATGGTGGGATTAGTTCAGTTGGTTAGAGCGCTAGTTTGTGGCACTAGATATCATGGGTTCGAATCCCATATCCCACCCCAATTTTTGCCTCTTCATACTGGGGTGTAGCCAAGGGGTAAGGCACGGGTCTTTGACTCCCGCATTCGTAGGTTCAAATCCTGCCACCCCAGCCATATGGTTCACTAGCTCAGCCGGTAGAGCACTTGACTTTTAATCAAGGGGTCTGGAGTTCGAACCTCCAGTGAGCCACCATAAATACATAAGGTCCGTTTTCGAGAGTCTCGGGAACGGACTTTTTTATTCCACACAAGTCCATTGCGTTAATGTCAAAACACGGCTAAAACCACGGTATGCGCCTGCTTTTTAACCGGGTTTTTCTTCAAACTTCGAAAAAAGCAGGCTAAAACTACGGCTGCAGCCGGTTTTTTAGCCGTGGTTTTGATCGGGATTCCTGCTCCGCTCACAGCCGGTTTTCGGCCTGTTTATGAGGGAAAAACACATCTAAATATTCTTTTATCCTACATTACAGACACGTGACATTTTGCGCGTCTGCACCATTTTTGCTTGATTTTTGGATATTTTCACGGGCTTTGAATGATAAAATTAGCATAATTACACAGAAATGCGGTAATTAAGACTTCAGGAAACGAGGCGTCGGATTTGGATAACAGACTGTTCAATCTTATAACAGGAGCTGTGACGGCATGTATCTCCGTTTGCGCAATTGGCATGAACAATTGCGGTGCTTCTGATGAGATCGCACTTCAGAGTCCTTCGCTTCTCGGCTCGAATGCCGTTGCTCTTGAAGATCTTTTCTATTCACCGGATCTCGAGGCGGAGGAAACAGACGTTGTGACCATGAGCCTTGGAAATGCGAATGTTGATATCAACGACTACACATTTACCGCCATGACCACATATACCGATGTCGCATCCGAGTTTGGCAACAATCCTGCAGATGCTATCACATACGACGGCGGCACTTACTGGCTGACCGACGATGCGATCCTTATCGACTATAAGTCTGACAAGCCCGAAAACCAGGACGATGAGCAGGAAGAGGAATATGGCGGAATTACAAAGCTCTATGCAGGTGATTCTGTCGTCAGGATCGCTTATTCGAGCGAGTGGTCGCTCATTAGACTTCCTGAAGGAAAGCAGGGATATGTCAGAAATTCAAAGCTTTCACCTGACGAGGTAACTCCCGCGCCCACTTCAACTCCGGAGCCTACGGATACACCGACACCCAAGCCGAACACGCCTACTCCGAAGCCTTCTTCAAGCAGCTCAAGTAGCAGTTCAAGCAGTTCGAGCAGCAGCTCCAGCTCATCTTCGAGCAGTTCTTCTAGCTCGTCAAGCTCAAGTTCTTCAAGTTCATCGGATTCTGATTCCGGTTCGTCAAGCTCGAGTTCATCAAGTTCTTCAAGCTCTTCGAGCTCAAGCTCATCATCGACCAGTGATTACGATGCGACTCCTGTTTATAAGCTCGTTTACTCGAGCTGCGCTCTCAATACAAGGTCAGGCCCCGGCATCTCTTATTCGCTCCTTTCGACTCTCTCGACAGGTTCCGCGATCGATGTCGTAGCCGAGACTGACAACGGTTGGTACAAGTCTTCTTCAGGCTATTATGTAAAGGCAAGTTTCTGTCTTGATAATCCGCCTACGAACACGCCGACTCCCGTACCTTCAGACGATTCTGACAGCGGCAGCTCGTCTTCTTCGATGGGCGACACGTCGACTGATTTCGCTACATTCATCAAGAGCTTCATCGGATGCAAGTACGTATACGGCGGCTCTGATCCGTACAAGGGATTCGACTGTTCCGGATTCGTCATGTACTGTTACTGGACGTATTACGGCATCGACCTGCCTCACGGCGCTACGAGCCAGTCCAGAAAGGGATATGAGGTCTCTGCCGATGAGATCCAGGTCGGCGACATTATCTGCTTCGACCGTGACGGCGACGGCACTATGGAGCACTCGGCGCTTTACGTCGGCAACGATACTTACGTACATGCCCAAGGCTCGGCGACAGGCGTCGTTTCGTCGAAATTCTCGTCCGCCAAGAACATCGCGACAATAAGAAGAGTGCTGTAACGCCTCAATTTTTTTCATGATATCACCTGGTTTCGTGACGTTTCCGTGAAATGCATATTGTTGCTTAATAAAAAAAAATATCTGAAAATGAACCCCCGAAGTTTGTCCAACTTCAGGGGTTCACTTTACTGTCTATAGTCCATTGCGTATGTTTGAGACATCCTGCCTTACGCTTACTTCTCAGCCAACCCTATAATGACCTCGCTCAGAACTCTGATGTCGGTCACAAGATCGGCCAGCGCGCGGCACTCGTTTGCCTGGTGGCACTGGTCTTCCTGCCACGGCGTCTGTATTCCAAAAGCGATGGTGTCGGGCATGTGACGCGCGTAGGTGCCGCCGCCGATGGCGATGGGGTCAGTGAATTTGTCGAGATATTCAGGCTCATAGCCGCTGTAGGAAGGCATGTTCTTCTTCCAGATGTCTGTAAGGACGGCGATCTCGGGCAGGTCCTTGGTCTTGTATAGAGGTGCCATCTGGTTTAGGATCTCGCATTCGAGTTCGTAGGGAGCGGCCTTTATTGCCAGGTGAGTCACGATGCTGTCCATGCTGTAGCTTACGGGGCATCTGATGTCTATTACGAGGGATTCGCCGTTCTCATCGCAGCTTAATACTGAAGGATTTGCTGTGATGCTGCCTGACTCGTCCGTGACGTTGCAGCCGGTGTATTCAGCTGCTGTGAAGTCAACTATCTCTTTGCTTATGAATCTCAGGAGCGGGGAAGACGAGTAGTCAATGTCATCCGCATCTAATGTCTTGATCATGTCGAAGATGGCATTGACACCGAGCTCGGGCTTGGAAGCGTGAGCCATCTTGCCGAAGCCTGAATATTCGACTCCGTCTATGGTGCACTTGCTCGAAGCGGGCACCATGTTTGCGGCTGAACCGCCTTTAGCCCTGATGGCGGAAGGCTCATCCGTGTATATCTTCAGATGCATGATGCCTTTCTCAGCATAGATGACAGGGAATTCTCCGTCGGGTGTGATGGAGAATGACGGGATCTCGCCTTTGGCTGCGTATGTCTCGACGCATGAGCAGGTGCGCTCTTCGTCGGTTCCCAAAATGAGCCTGACGCGCTTTGAGGGCTGATATGCGTTTTCCATGAGGCGCTTCATTGCGATGAAAGCTGCCGCTGCGGGACCCTTGTCATCCACGATGCCTCTGCCGTAAAGCATTCCGTCCTTTTGTGTGAGCTTGAACGGATCGGTGTTCCAGCCGTCTCCTGCGGGGACGACGTCGAGGTGGCAGACGATTCCGATGGCGTCGGCGTTTTCGGGACCGAACTCACACCAGCCGACGCGGTTGTCGATTATGCCTGTTCTCATGCCGGCATCGGAAGCAGCATCCAGGAAGTATTTAAGCGCCTCAAAGGGCTTTGCGCCGTAGGGGAGCGTGCCGTATTCGGGGTTGTTTACCGGGTCTGAACCGGTGCTCTCGATCGCTATGAGACCTGAGATAAAATCGTATTCTTCCTGCGTGAGTGTTGAAATATCCATCTAAATTGCCTCCGGCATGTTCATTTCGAAATATTTGTATGGCTGCGTCGGTCGCGAAATGGCAGACAGCCATATACATGGCTACCTCAGTCGCGAAAGAGCAAACATCCATTAGCATAATATCACAACTCTGAACATGTGACGGAACAGCAGCGATATACTTTTGGCATAATGCCGATATGAGAAGGATATGGCGAAAACTCCATATGCAAATCGCGGCAAAGGGGTACGATTGAACAAAAACGGCAAGAAGTCTATAATTATTTAGATTTATTAATAAAGGGGAATACCAGATGCGTCCGAACGAGATTGGTTTAGTTGAGAATTACCTCAATGTTAAGGATCTGCTGCTTTCAGTTTGCAAGAGAATGGTGATCATAATACTGGCCGGCTGCCTTGTCGGCGGAGCGCTTGGCTCATACAAGTTTATTAAGAGGGCAAAGACCAATGACGTTCTCGATGCCGGAACCAGGCTCAACAGCCGCGAGACTGATATCCAGTACAAGGAGCGTGTCCAGAATATCGACAGGGCAAGGGATATTGCCGACATGATCGATAACGTTAACTATCAGATCGATAAGCAGAGAGAATATATAGATGAATCCGTTTATATGGATATCGATCCCGAGAATGAATACGAGGCAATGGCCCAGATCGTCCTCACGCTCGAGAATAACGATACCAACGGTCTGGATCAGATTCTGTTCAGCGCTTACGAGCGTGACGTAAAGGCCGGAACATTCCTTAATGCTTATGCGGAAGAATATGGCACAAAGCCTGACTACATCAAGGAACTCATCTCGTTCTGGGGTTCTGCTTCAGACGGCACGATCATTAACATCGACAGCAGTGCCGACAGGGCAGGTTCCATCTATATCAGAATATACGGACCTACAAAAGAATTTGTTGACGATGTTCTCGCAATGATCATTGAAGAGGTACAGGACGTATACAACGACCTTAATACAAATATCGCTCCTCATACGCTCAACGTCGTCGGCACCCAGAGCATCTGCAGGATCGATTCGGGCACCAGAGACGGTCAGATCAATCAGATCGCCAAGCTGGATTCTTTGCAGAAGCAGGTCGTAAGCTACGGCAATTCCCTTGATAAAGTTGCGGAAGAACTCGGCCTTTCCGATAAGGAAGAGATCCTCGAGTATTTCGCTACAAATAAAAAAGTTGAAGTAGACGGTGTTCCCGAGGAGACTTCGGAAGTAACGCTCGGATTGAGAGCCATGCTCAAGCCCGCCATCAAGTTCGGCGTGATCGGCTTTGCAGCAGGTGCTTTCCTTGCCGCAGCCTTCTTCGTTCTCAAGTACATCTTCGCCGTTAAGATCGCCACACAGGAGCAGTTCTTCAACCAGTTTTCTAACATCAGGAAGATCGGCGTTCTCAAGCCTTCCGGCAAGAGAGGCAAGTATGCGACATTCATCGACATCAAGTCCGGGGACGATTCGAAGATGACGCCCGAAAACAACAAGAAGCTGATTTCCGCCAATTACGATAACATCACGAAGGAATTCGGGAAGATCCTCATCACCGGCACAGGCGACAGCAAAGCCCTGGGTGATGCGGTCAAGGCTCTCGGCTTGAGAGGCGACTTCAGGCCTGACATCTTCTCGGATCCCGACATCCTCAAGGTAATTCCCGACTACGATGCGGTCGTTATCATGGAACAGCGTAAAGTTTCCACGTTCAAGACCGTAACCAGCGAGATCGAGTTGATCTCCAATGCGGGTACTGATATCGTCGGAGCGATAATCATCTAATCATTCAGATCCGTTGACGGATCGGAAAG
>CAMVGO010000078.1 GCA_947167045.1 uncultured Clostridia bacterium | reverse complement strand
GCTTCCTTAAGGCCCATACCAAGAACATCCTTAACTGCCTTGATAACGCCCATCTTGGAATCGCCGAAGCTCTTGAGCATAACTGTGAACTCTGTCTGCTCAACTGCAGCTGCGCCAGCGCCTGCGCCTGCACCTGTAGAAGCAACTACAGCTGCTGCGGATACGCCGAATTCCTCTTCGATAGCCTTCTCAAGATCGAAAAGCTCGATAACTGAGAGACCCTTAATTTCTTCAAGAATGCTTGTAACTTTCTCACTAGCCATTTTAAGTTTCCTCCTGTAAAAATTTAGCTAATTACTCTGCGGGTGTTTCCGCGGGTGCTGCAGCTTCTTCAGCGGGTGCCTCAGCTGCGGGTGCTTCTGCTTCAGCTGCGGGAGCAGCTTCGCCGCCTTCTTCCTGCTTCTTTTCTGCGACTGCCTTTACGAGCATAGCGAGCTTCGTAATAGGGAAGAGTACAGAATAAGCAACCTGTGTCTGGAGTGTCTGCGGATCGGGTACCTGAGCCAAAGCATTAACTTCATCAAGTGAAGCAACTTTGCCGTCGATGATACCGCCCTTGATCTCCATAGGCTCGATATCTTTGCTGTATTTAGCAAGGATCTTTGCCGGAGCGATGATGTCTTCAGAGTATCCTACTGCTGTAGGTCCCTTGAATACTTCATCAAGTCCTTCATAGCCAAGCTCTGCAAAAACACGTCTTAAGACTGTGTTCTTGATGACCTCGAACTTAACGCCTGCCTTACGGAGCTCTGCACGCATCTCTGTGTCCTGAGCTACAGTAAGTCCGCGTGTAGCAACAAATACATAAGTTGTTGCGCCCTTAAGTTCAGAAGAGAGGTCTTCAACACGCTTCTGCTTAGCTGCCAGAATCTTTTCACTGGGCATATTGGTTTTTCCTCCTTGTTTTATTTCTATTAAAAACCCCCCTGGGTACCTGACAGGTAAACCAAGGGGGACTGATCAAATCCGCTATGAATCGATAGTTCCTTCCTCGGCCGGCCGCCCGGATGACCCGGACATTTCAGAGACTGTATTGCAACAACCTCACCCGCTGTCTATGGCAGGAAAGTAATTAATTGTTAGTTTTGGATCAAGAGAACTTTGTAGCGTTGATCTTGATTCCGGGGCCCATCGTTGAAGCGATGGAGCAGTTCTTGATGTACTGACCCTTAGCTGCTGCAGGCTTAGCCTTGATGATAGCTTCCATCAGTGCCTTGATGTTCTCCTCGATCTTCTCGGGACCGAAAGAAACCTTGCCTACGGGGCAGTGAATGATGTTGGACTTGTCGAGTCTGTACTCGATCTTACCGGCCTTAACTTCGTTAACAGCCTTAGTGATGTCCATTGTAACTGTGCCGGCCTTAGGGTTAGGCATCAATCCCTTAGGACCAAGAACCTTACCTAACTTACCGAGCTTACCCATCATGTCAGGTGTAGCAATGATGACATCGAAATCGAACCAGTTCTCTTTCTGGATCTTATCGATCATATCGTCGTCGCCAACGAACTCTGCGCCTGCTTCCTTACCCTCATCAGCCTTGGGGCCCTTAGCGAGTACAAGTACTCTCTTGGAACGGCCTGTACCGTGAGGAAGGACTACAGCACCTCTGACCTGCTGGTCAGCGTGTCTTGAGTCAACACCGAGTCTTACGTGAAGCTCTACGGTCTCATCGAACTTAGCCTTACCTGTCTCGCAGACAAGCTTAGCTGCATCAGAAGGATCATAGAGTACGGATCTGTCTACGAGCTTTGCGAGCTCAACATATCTCTTGCCTTTTTTCATGCTCTATTCTCCTTTCTTACTGCTTTACAACGATTCCCATGGAACGTGCTGTACCTGCAACCATTCTTGCGCAAGCTTCTACGTCTGCTGCGTTAACGTCAGGCATCTTGATCTCAGCGATCTTGAGGCAATCTTCCCATGTAACTGTTGCAACCTTATCTGTATTAGGTCTACCCGAAGCCTTCTCGATCTTAGCGGTCTTCTTAAGAAGTACCGGTACCGGCGGAGTCTTCGTGATGAACGTGAACGTACGGTCAGCATAAACTGTAATGATTACAGGAATGATGAGACCTGCGTCCTTAGCTGTTCTCTCATTGAACTCTTTGACAAACTGCGCGATGTTGATACCGTGCTGTCCAAGAGCTGGTCCGACCGGCGGCGCGGGTGTTGCTTTGCCTGCAGGTATCTGAAGCTTTACATAACCTGTGACTTTTTTAGCCATATTGGCCACCTCCCAATTAAATTTTTTCTATTATCAGAGGTCCCTTTGACAGGGCCTTTAATAAACTTAAACTTTTCTTACCTTGATGAAGTCGAGCGTTACAGGAGTCTCACGGCCGAACATGGATACCGTGACAGTAACCTGCTGCTTCTCTTCATTGATATCCTTAACGACAGCCTTGCTGTCCTTGAAGGGTCCGTCTGTGATGATAATCAGATCGCCGATGCGGTAATCGACCTCAACAGTCGTAGGTACGATGAGACCCATCTTTATCAAGTCCTCATCCGTCATCGGAGTGGGCTTGTTGGGATCGGGTGATACGAATCCCGTAACACCGTTTGTATTACGGATCCTGAACCACAGATCCTTGTCGACCTTATCGTTATTGCCGAAGACGAGCTTGAGGAAGATATAGCTGGGGAATCTCAGCTTCTCAACTTCCTTGCGCTTACCGTTCTTGGTCTCAACAACGATATCTGTCGGAAGATAGACCTCCTGGATGATGTCTTCCATCCCCTGAGCCTTGGCATAATTCTCTATGGAAGTCTTAACCTTCTTCTCATATCCGCCGAAGGTATGGATTATATACCACTGGGCTTCATTATTTTCCGGCATTTATATACTCCTAAATCAAGCTTAGCCCTCAGCAGGCTCAGTCTCCTCAACAGTCTCAGCTGCTGCCTCTGTCTCAACAGGTTCAGCCTCTGTTGCCTCTGTCGTAGCAGTCGTCTCGACTATATCGTAGAATCCTACCTTATCGAGGATCCAGCGTCCGCCGTTACCGATCAATGTAAGGTAGACAGCGAAGAATACGATGACCAGGAGAACGACAGCTGCAGTCTTGGCGAGCTTCTCTCCCGTAGGCCAGGTTACGCGCTTCAACTCTGCAAAAACATCGGAGACCTTCTTGCCCAGGCGCTTGAAAATGTTACCTTTGTTATCAGCCATCTTAAAGTCCTTAACTGAGAATTACTTGGATTCTCTGTGAATTGTGTGCTTACGGCAGAAGGGGCAATACTTTTTGAGCTCTAATCTCTCTGTATTGTTCTTCTTGTTCTTGTATGTCTGATAGTTTCTCTGCTTACACTCTGTGCATGCGAGAGTCAGCTTATCACGAGCTCCGGCCTTTGCCATGGTACAAATACCTCCAAAACGTTGTGTTGCAAGGACTTTAGCGTCCTTCGCGCCAATTTCCGCGCAACTAAAAACAAGACCTGAACGGTCTAGCGCGAAGATTGTATCACACCCCGGGGTGAAAAGTCAACGAAAATATACGGGAGCGCCCATAATTTATTAAGCGCTTCCCTTTTGGTCCGTATCAGCCTCTGCGCGACCTTAATTCGGTCTCGACATCATCGAGCGTAATGCCCTGGTCGACCATGAGTACGAGAAGGTGGTACTGAAGATCAGCGATCTCGCCGACGATCTCTTTCTTGTCCCTCTGCGAAGCTGCGATGACGACCTCAACGGCCTCTTCTCCGAGCTTCTTGGAGATCTTATCTGTTCCCTTGTCGAAAAGGTAGTTTGTATAAGAACCCTCTACGGGATGCTGCTTACGGTCGGTGATAACGCTGTAAAGTTCCTTCATGATATCCATCTGTTATTCCTCCTTGTCGCCTGAGGGATCCCAATCACCCAGCGGCGTGTAAAAACATGACCTGTTGCCTGTATGGCAGGCTGCACCGGTCTGGTCGATCTTATAAAGAAGAGTGTCCCTGTCGCAGTCGATGCTGCATGAGATCACCTTCTGTATGTGTCCCGAGGTCTCGCCCTTCATCCACTGGGACTTGCGCGATCTCGAGTAATAATGCATTATACCCGTCTCGCACGTGAGGCGGAATGCCTCTTCGTTCATATAGGCCATCATGAGGACTTCGCCGGTCTCATGATCCTGAGTGATCGCAGGGACCAGACCGTCCGAATTCTTCTTCATGTGCTCCCACATGTATTTGGGATCGAGCTTTTCCGTCATGTGACTCTCCTTACCGGGATGCCCTCTTTTTCGAGGAAATCCTTGAGGTCCTTTATCTCGATCTCACCGAAATGGAAAAGGCTAGCCGCGAGCACTGCGTCAGCCTTGCCTATGTTGATGGCGTCGGCAAAATCCTGCATCGTTCCCGCACCGCCCGAAGCGATGACCGGAACTCCGACACTCTCGGAGATAAGCGATGTGATCATGTTGTCGTAGCCGGACTTCGTTCCGTCCTTGTCCATCGATGTCAGGAGGATCTCTCCGGCACCGAGTGATACTGCCTTCTGGGCCCATTCGAGCGCATCAAGGCCTGTGGGCTTTGTGCCGCCGGCAATTACGACCTCATATCCTGACGGGAATCCCGTCTCCCTGCTCTTTACGTCGATGGCGCAGACGATGCACTGCGAACCGAAGATCTCCGATGCTTCCTTTACAAATCCCGGATTCTTTACCGCAGCGGAATTGAGCGATACCTTGTCTGCTCCCGCGTTGAGGAGTTCCCTTATGTCTTCAACGGTCCTGATGCCGCCTCCGATGGTAAAGGGGATGAATATCTCGTTTGCGACTCTTCTTGCCATCTCGACAGTCGTGTTCCTTGCTTCAAGGGTTGCGGTAATGTCGAGGAATACGAGTTCGTCCGCACCGGAAAGGTTATATGTCTTGGCGCACTCGACAGGATCGCCCGCATCCCTTAAGGATACGAAGTTAACGCCCTTAACGACTCTTCCGTCCTTGACGTCAAGGCACGGGATTATACGTTTTGTAAGCATTTCGCCAGATCCACCTTTCCTTCATATATGGCTTTGCCGATGATGACACCCGCACAGCCAGATGTTCTTATCAGTTCAACGTCCTCATTTGAGCCGATGCCGCCTGAGGCTATTACGTCGAGGCCCGTTGCCTCAACCATTTCCTTTGTCGCTTCAACGGCGGGACCCGTGAGCATGCCGTCTCTAGCGATGTCGGTAAACACGACGGTCTTTGCGCCTATCTCCTTGCACTTCAGGGCGAAATCAACCGCCTTGAGCTCGGAATCGGACGTCCATCCGTCCACCGATACGAATCCTGAGTGGGCATCGATGCCGATAGCCACCTTGTCGCCGAAACGTTCTATCGCGCGTCTGGTGAACTCGGGGTCCTTTACCGAGGCCGTTCCGAGCACTGCTCTTGAAACGCCGTATTCTTCTATCCATTTGGCGAGAGTATCCATGTTGCGGATGCCGCCGCCCGTATCGACCTTGAGGCCGGTCTTTACGGAGATCTCTTTGATGATCTCATGGTTCTCGGGCACGCCTGACTTTGCCGCGTCGAGGTCTACCACATGGATCCATGTGGCGCCTGCTTCCTTGAACATGAAAGCCTGGTCAATGGGTGAATCGTTATAGACCGTGACGTCGTCATATCTGCCCTGTCTGAGCCTTACGCACTTGCCGCCGATCAGATCTATTGCGGGTAATATGATCATAATCTTGTCTCCGCCGTAAATTTCCGGAGGATCCTGAGTCCTGCATCGCCGCTCTTTTCGGGATGGAACTGCATGCCGAAGATGTTTTCGTGCTCGAAAGAGGCACAGTATTTGATACCGTATTCGGTATTGGCCGCGTTGTCATGCGCGTCGCCCAACTGGCAGTAGTATGAGTGTACGAAATACACATAGTCGCCTTCGGTAAGAAGCCTGCCCGTTACGTCGGTCAGGTTGTTCCAGCCCATCTGCGGAACCTTGAGGCCGCTCTCGGGAAACCTTCTTACAAAGCCCGGGATGATCCCCAGACCCGATACGACGCCTTTGGTCTCCCTGCGCTCGATGACGTTCTCTTCGGAACCTTCGAGCAGGAGCTGCATTCCTAGACAGATGCCGAGGAAAGGTTTGCCTGAATATACGGCATCGAAAATGGAATTTATGAGATCCCTGTCAGCCAGCTGATCCATCGCGGGACCGTAGCTTCCGACACCGGGAAGGATAACTCCCGAAGCATCGGCGATCACATCCGCGTCAGATGTGATGACACAGTCACTGCCGATATACTTTAACGCTTTCTCGACAGAGCCCAGATTGCCCATTCCGTAGTCTATTACAGCTATCAAAGGATCAGATTTCCTTTCCCGTTATGCGTGAGTAGCACTCACGATACTTTTCGGCAGTCTTGTCGATGATCTCCTGAGGCAGATGCGGAGCGGGATATGTCTTGTCCCAATCCAGTGTCTCGAGCCACTCTCTGAGGAACTGCTTGTCGAAGCTCTTCTGCGCGTGGCCGGGCTCATACTCTGCTGCATCCCAGAATCTCGAAGAATCAGGTGTGAACATCTCGTCGCATACGGTAAGAACGCCGTCGATCTTACCGAACTCGAACTTGGTGTCTGCAAGGATGAGGCCCTTCGTGAGCGCATACTCGGAAACCTTTTTATAGAGAGCAAGGGATGCGTCTCTTAATGCTGAAGCGTCTGCCTCGCCGATGAGGTCGACCAGCTGCTCGTATGTGATGTTGATGTCGTGGCCTTCGTCAGCCTTCGTGGAAGGTGTGAATAAAGGCTCGGGGAGCTTGTCGCCCTGGACCATGCCCTCAGGCATCTTGATGCCGCCGACTGTACCGGATGCCTTGTATTCCTTAAGTGCGGAGCCTTCGAGATAGCCTCTTACGATGCACTCTGCGGGAAGCATCTCCGCCTTCTTAACGAGCATTGATCTGCCCTGGAGTTCTTCCTTATACTTGTCGAAGCCCATAGGATACTTGGAAACATCTGTGGTGATGACGTGGTTCGGGATGATGTCCTTAGTGAAATCAAACCAGAACTCGGAGATCGATGAAAGAACTCTGCCCTTGTCGGGGATCAGTTCGTCGAAGATAACGTCGAAAGCCGAGATTCTGTCAGTAACGACCAGAAGGAGTGAATCTCCCAGATCGTAGATGTTTCTTACCTTGCCCTTTGAGAGCATCGGCTGATCGATAAAATCAGTATCCTT
>CAMVGO010000077.1 GCA_947167045.1 uncultured Clostridia bacterium | reverse complement strand
GCTCTTCCGATCTCCTCAGCCCCGAATCCGTAACGGAATCCGTCAGCAAATCTCGTGGAGCAGTTTACCAGCACGCTGCCTGAGTCGACCATTGTCATAAAACGCTCAGCTACCGCCTTATTCTTAGTGATGATCGCATCTGTATGTCCTGAACCGTATTGATTGATATGAGCTATGGCCTCATTAAGATCCTTAACGACCTTGATAGAACACTTCATGGCAAGATACTCATGATGCCATTCTTCCACCCTGTTAACGCCGAATGTCTCAGAAACAAAGTCATCTCCGAAGACCTCTACTCCGGCATCCTGCAAAACCTTAATGAATCCCGGCAGGAAAGAATACTTCAAAGCCTCATTTACAAGGAAAGTCTCTGTGGCATTACAAACAGATACATACTGTGTCTTTGCATCGAGAGCCACCTTAAGAGCCATGGCGGGATCTGCCTCCATGTCGATATATGTGTGGCAGACACCGTCAGCATGTCCTAATACGGCGATGTTAGTGTTCTGCATTATGTACTGGACAAAGGAATTGGATCCTCTGGGTATTATGAGGTCGATATATTCATCGAGCTTGAGCATGTCCGCGATCTCGGAACGGAGCGTCAGGAGATTGAGCCAACCCTCAGGAAGACCCGCATCCACACCTGCCTTGCTGATAACAGCAGCCAGTGCCTTATTTGTATTGATAGCCTCCGAACCGCCCTTGAGAAAAACGGCGTTTCCGCTCTTGATGCAGAGTGATGCGATCTGGACCAATGCGTCAGGTCTGCTCTCGAAGATAACTCCGATAACGCCGATAGGGCATGTAACTCTTGTAAGCTCAAGACCGTCATCCAGAGTGGTCCTCAGCGTGACCTTGCCTACGGGATCTTCCAGATCGATGAGACTCTCGATTCCCGAGATGACGTCATTTAATTTATCTTCATTGAACTTAAGCCTTTTAATGAGCGGTGTCTCAAGAGCATTCTTCTCTGCCTCTTCGAGATCGGTCTTATTAGCGGCAAATATCTCTTCCTTAGAATCCCTTAAAGCCGCAGCAACATTAGCGAGCGCCCTGTTCTTAACATCGCTTCCCAATGAAGCCATGATGTAAGACGCTTCACGCGCAAACTTCGCTGTATCGTGGAGTTCAGACATGTGAGCCTCCTCCTTATATATTTTCTTCGAAGAATTATAACAAACATTCGAGCAACTTGCTTGCAAGGATGTGAGTTATAGTCAGTTTTTGAGCTGGCTTAAAAACTGACTGATAACGAACAGCCTTCAAATAAGGGTTGCGAGAAGTTTGGCTATATCGGAGATATAACAAACATTCGAGCAACTTGCTTGCAAGGATGTGGAAGCGCGTTTTTGTCTGACGAAAGCTTGCAAGGAAACTATGCAAAAATTGCTATCAGAAAATTAGTGTCAAAAACACTTGTCAAGAGCCAATTTCGCTTTTTTATTGTACTTCCCTCGTGGACACCCATTTCCGAACAAAGGTTCAACGAACCTCAAAATGCCCTGATTCATTGACATTCAAAGTTTTGCTAACATTCTGTAATTGTTTTGTCAACAAACGGTAATAATTTGTCAAATTCAATGTTTATCGGGCCTTCGGGGACTTTCGGATGTGAAGTGTTTGTTTTTATAGTTATAAACAAAGTTATGCACATTATGAACATTTTTGTAGATTCGCGGATTGTATCAATCGTGCTAAAATTCAGCTTCTCCGTCCCCTTTTCTTCCGCGTGTAATATAGGATTTTACAAGCAACTTATACTTTATTTTGATATACTTTCTCCTATGAAAATAATAATAACCACATTATTCGGACTTGAATCGCCCACCAAGGGAGACCTCCTGGACAGGGGTTACGAAAAAGAAAGGATCACCGTGAATGACGGCGTTGTTACGCTCGAGGGTGATTATCTTGATGTAGCCCGGGCAAACATGTGGGCAAAACACGCCGAGCGCATCTTTTTCGAGACCGGCGAATTCGCCTGCGGCGCCTCTGATGATCCTGACACGAACTTCAACGCTTTCTTCGAAGGATGCAGGGCGATCAAATGGTCTGACTTTATACCCGCCAACTGGGCATTCGTCGTAAACGGTTTTTCCAGGAAATCAAAACTCTATGGTGTCCCCGCCCTTCAGAAGCTCGCCAAGAAAGCTATCGCCGAGAGTCTTGCAGTATCAAGAGGGCTCTCCGCTGATACGCTGATAAGTGAGAACGAGGAACTGGGCACGGTAAAGATACAGTTCGGCATCGTAAATGACACGTGCCGTTTCATGGTAGATACATCCGGAGCCGGACTGCACAAGCGCGGATACAGACCGCTGACGCACGAAGCCCCTATCAGGGAGACACTGGCTTCCGGTATGCTCACATACGCGAAATACCGTCCTTACGGCAACGAAGCGCTCGTAGATCCGTTCTGTGGATCGGGAACCATCGTTATCGAGGCAGCAAGGACTGCCTGCGGCATAGCACCCGGCAGAGACCGTCATTTCGCTTACGAAGCGCTCCCGTACATCGGGAAAGGCCCGTACCAAAGAGCACTCGAGGAAGCACGCGACAACGAAGATACAGAGCCAATGGACGACTGCTACTTCTACGGCTCCGACATTGATCCGAAAGCCGTTGAATCAGCTAAAAACAACGCTGAATCCGCAGGCGTCGGAAAGCTCGTTAAGTTCAGGCTCGCGGATGCAGCCAAGATGACACCCGAGTATCTGGAAAAACTCACTTCCCTTCCCCGCCAGCTGGTGATAACGAATCCCCCGTATGGCGGAAGACTCATGACGCCCGAGGACGCCGATAAGATATACCGTCTCATCGGACACAATTACCTCACAAGGGACGGCTTCTGCAAGAAAGGCCTGAGACTCTCCGTTATCACTCCCGAGAATGCATTCGAGGAAGCGACAGGCTACAGGCCCGATAAGCGCGTCAAGCTCTATAACGGAGCCATAGTATGCACGCTGAGCAATTATTTCAAACTGGGTGACAGAAACAATGGTAACCGCTGATATACCCTTCTTTGATCTGAAGAAGATCGCCGATTCAGGCCAGGCCTTCAGGATAAAAGTAATAGACGACACTCACATAGAGCTGGTCGCTTTCGGCAGATACCTGCAGATCGCTCAGACCGGTGCCGACACCTTCGCTTTCTCATGCACCGAAACGGACTTCGAAAAGATATGGAGTACATTCTTCGATCTCGGAAGAGATTACGAAGGCATCGTAAGATCCATAGACAGGAATGACCGTTATCTTACCGATGCGGCAGAATTCGGCAAAGGAATAAGGATCCTGAAGCAGGATGTTTTCGAGACAACGATAAGCTACATAATCTCGCAGAGGCGTTCCATCCCTTCGATAACCACATCCGTTGAGAGGATATCAAAGCTATGCGGAAAGAAGATAGCGGCTCCGAAGCTCGGAAAACCATTTGCAAGACCGCTATGCAGCGAATACTATGCCTTCCCCACACCGGAGGAACTGAACGGGCTGCCTTTTGAAGAACTCGAGAACACGGGCGTCGGATACCGCGCACCCTATATAGCTCAGGCAGCTGAAGGATTTGCATCTGGGAAACTCGTACCCGGTGAATTGGCAGCGCTTTCAGATGACGATCTTTACAAGGCGCTGACTTCCATGTACGGTGTCGGAAAGAAGGTCGCCAACTGCATCATGCTATTCGCCTTCTCTAGAACCGCAAGCTTTCCCGTAGACGTCTGGATCCAGAGGATCGAAGACAGATATTACGGCGGACATTTCGACTGCACTCCCTATCCGGACACCGCAGGGATAATGCAGCAGTTCATGTTTTACTACGAGCGCAGGAAGGACGATCTCATAAAGCCGGACTGATCACTTGAAAAAAGTTGCCGGATAATTATGAAATAGCACTTGACACAAAAAAACTCTAACCTTATAATTACAAGGCTTGCTCACAAGCGGCATATATGCGGCCGTGGCGGAACTGGCAGACGCGCACGTTTGAGGGGCGTGTGAGTAACTTCATACGAGTTCAAGTCTCGTCGGCCGCACCAAACAAAGAGGTTGTCCTATCCTGGCAACCTTTTTTGTTGCCCCGGAAACTGCCATATTTCCTTGCCTTATTATTTATTTATTTGTATTATTTTCCTTGATTATGACGAGATTCTTCAGAGGTGGAAAATGGATTCTAACAACGCACGTTCAACACTCATGAGAGCTTCCCGCTTTCTGTTCGACAGTTTCAGGAAACCTCAGCTCCTGTTCTTTTCCGTTTTCACTGCAGCATCTTTCATTTTGGAATTGCTCTCGTACATCGTTTCGCGCACCCAGGCCTCTGTCAATGTTCCGTCAATAATAACTTCAAGGATATGGTTCACGGGAATAATCCTGTTCTTCATTTCTTTTATCGGGATCGTTGTAGTCCAGATAATGGAAGACTACAGGAACAAGAAATACCTGCTGCCTTTGATATTTACGGTCATTCTGGCTTTCTTTATCTTTCAGATAGGCAATTATGCTTTCAGCGACTTAAGTTATGAATCCACACAGGAAACGGTTTCAGGACTTAATGCTTTTAAGGCTCTTGACTGGAATTATACCGGCAAGGGATATATCGGATATCCCGTAAAGCAGTACATGATCAACGCTTTTCCTTCTCTTATCTTGGGAAGAAGCTTTTTCGCGTTGAATCTCGGATTTGCCATCCCCTTCCTTACCGGCCTTACCCTTCTTTTTATCGAACTGCGTAAGTTCCTGGCCTACATCGGAACGGATGAGAGATATGCCATCCTCCCCATCCTGATGATATCCTTCTGCCCCTATATCGATGAGTACTACTACATCTTCGAGCAGACACTTACCCCCGTCGCCATTGCAATGATCCTCATCGCGCTGTTCCTCAGGACCATGAGAAGACCGTCACTGTTCTCATTTATGCTCTTTGCCATAACCGGAAGCATGCTGCCCTTCGTATATACGCCTGCACTGGCATTCATGGGACTTTTTACCGTAATCCTCTTCTATCATGCATTTATGGTATTCAGAGGCAGATCAGTCTATTCGAAAAGAAGACAGAGCGATATCAATTACCAGGTTGCTGTCGGAATAACCGCTGTCCTTCCCATACTCAACTTCGTCTGCACCCTTATAAGTAAGCGCGAGGATGAATTCGTCACCACTTATAAGGAAGGTTTTTCCGCAGAGACTCTCAAGAATTACTTTGTTTCCTTTGCCCGTTTCTTCACGACTGGCGACTCGCTCTTCTTCGGCGTGTTCGGTGCAAT
This sequence comes from uncultured Clostridia bacterium, assembly GCA_947167045.1. Classification (GTDB taxonomy): domain Bacteria; phylum Bacillota; class Clostridia; order Saccharofermentanales; family Saccharofermentanaceae; genus Saccharofermentans. The sequence goes on along the minus strand of CAMVGO010000077.1, from coordinate 1,935 downwards.
CGTACTGATCTATATGCTCGCATCCCTGACAATGAGGATAAAGTTCCACAATCTCATGATAGCCCTGTGGTGCATCGGTACCGCACTGTTCTCTTTCATGCTCCCCGGCGCAGCAGCCAAATTCAATTTTAACTACGATCCCAACGTTCTTGCTCAGAGAAACATGGTAATAATCCCCGTAGTTTCCGTCGCCTGCCTTTTGGCTGTCGCTGACTTCCTCGCCAAGCATGAGATATCATTCAGGAAAGATGCCCTTGCGGTCGTTTCAGCCGCTTTCATACTTTACGGCGTCAGTTCGTTATTTGCGGTCCACAAGGCTTTCACGATGAACAATTACAACCAGACAATGAAATATCTTATGAAGTACTGCCAGGAAGTCACCGAGTACCATGATGTGGCATACGACGATGAATTCTGCCTTGTAATCCATACAGACAACAATCTCTACAGCCATCCGGACGACTACATCCGCTACTTCTTTCCTAACATTAAACTCTATGTCTTCAAGGCAGAAGATTTCGGCGGCATCGGAATAAACGATGCCATATTCCCTCGCTTCGTATTCTCAGAGTCCGAAAAGACCAAGGATTTTTACTCGACTCCGTTCAACTCCAGATCATTCAACGACGTACGCTTTAATACGGAGTATTCACTGTACTTCCAGTATAAAGAACCGGATTACAGCTATGTAAGTTTCTATGACGATGACTATATTGCACGCTACGATCTTGGTGCATACGTTACGGAGCCTACCTGAGCATCTTAATTTTTTGGTTTACATCATCGTTGATCAAAGTTAAAGAAGAGTACGCTTTTTGATGTGATTTACGTACTCAAGATTGCACATAGCCGACAATGTGAACTTTAGAGTACGGTTTTACAGAGAAAATCGTACTCTAATTTACACAATAGGCATAAGCTTGATTAAGCGGATCCTTTTTGATTTTTTACTAATAATGCTTCCCCGGTAATAATGCCACTTTTTCACTGGTGCGATATCAAATCAGCACACTAGTCAAACGCGTATAATTTCGCACGCTTCGCTCTTTGAGCCTTGCGCTCTCAACGGTGTCCAAGTCTACATAACAAATAAGGGCTGCCACTTCAAAGTGACAACCCCTTTGTTAATCTACGATCTTATGTTTCAGATCCTTCTTCTCTTAAAGCGATAGACTCCGAAACCTGTAAGCAATGCAACAGCAAATCCGATAATGATCACACCGATTATTGTCGTTATGCCGAGTTCCTCGCCGGTAGCCGGGAGTGGCTTATGTTCAGATGAATCGTTCTCAGCTTTATATGTAGGATCGGCCTTATCGACCATAACGATCGGCGAACCTGCAATATAGATCTTGCCGCGGCATTCAAATGAACCGTCATCTTTCAGCTCGAACTCGATGGCATCTGCTGTCAGGTACTGCTTAGGTGTAACAGTCTCAGTAAGTCTGTATCTTCCTGCTCTGAGACCGATTACTTCAGATTGTGAAGTATCTACAGTCTCATAAGAGATGGACATCTTATCTGCAGAGACCTTAGGATAGATCGTCTTGTTACCCTGGATAAGCGTAACACCGGACATATCATAACCGTCTAAGCTGGTCAGCGTAAGCTCTGCCTTAGCGATTTCCTTTCCTGCAACATCCTGCTTGGAGATCTTGATCTTAAGATCTGCCGGCGGAGGTGTAGGTGTCGGAGTATCTGTAATCGGAGGTGTAGGAGTATCCGTTACCGTAGGCGTAGGAGTATCCGTTACCGTAGGTGTCGGAGTATCCGTTACTGTTGGTGTAGGAGTATCCGTTACTGTTGGTGTAGGAGTATCCGTTACTGTAGGTGTAGGAGTATCCGTTACCGTAGGTGTAGGAGTATCCGTTACCGTTGGCGTCGGAGTATCCGTTACTGTAGGTGTCGGAGTATCCGTTACTGTAGGTGTCGGAG
>CAMVGO010000076.1 GCA_947167045.1 uncultured Clostridia bacterium | reverse complement strand
AGATGGGCGTTATCAAGGCAGTTAAGGATGTTCTTGGTATGGGCCTTAAGGAAGCTAAGGAACTCGTTGAGAAGGCACCTGTTGCCCTCAAGGAGAACGTTTCCAAGGAAGAGGCTGATGACCTCATGAAGAAGCTTGATGGTTGCGGCGCTGAGCTCGAGCTCAAGTAATCTTCTAAACACTTTAGAATAGTGACTTATAGAGGCTGTCCTTCATGGGCAGCCTCTTTTCGTAAGCTAACATAAACCAGTGTGGTCCCCGGCGGATTTGCAAATCGGCTCCGGTTTGAGATAATTGGGATATATTGGGGAAAGATGGGAGTCAGGCAGATGAGAAAGCTCATAAACGGGACCGCTGCCGTTCTGACAGCTCTTTCCGTGATGCTCTCTGCAGCATCATGTGCAAAGATAAACGGCGGGAGCAAGAGCAACAGCGGGAAGAAGATAACCGGAGATATGCCATGGTTTGATGCCACATTCTTCAACGTGGACCAGGGTATTGATAAGGACAGGAAGCTCTCCTATTCTTATTCAAGTTTCATGGGTTCCGATGATAAATATATGGCCTTCCTGACAGACGGATTTTACAGGGAACCTGAAAATATCGATCCTGAAGAATATGACATCTCTGATTATACTCTCCTGAATGTATCGGTGATCGATAAGTCAACGAAGGATACTGTCAGGATAATCGAACTGAATAAGGAACTTGGCAGTGACGGTTTTGTGGATTCAGCCATGTATAAGGAGGGTAAGATAGAACTTACCTATGTCAGTTTTGATGCGGATACATGGAAAAACACATATTACGCTATCCAGATGGATCCTGTGACCGGAGAAGTCCTGAACAAGCAGGAGACCGGCAAGAGGGGAGCGGTAAGAAAATCATTCAAGGTCGGTGACTACACCGTGGATGCGGAAGCGAACTCTAATTCGGACATTTCGTTTTATAACCTCATCATCAACTCCCCGGACGGAAATAAAAAGAACACGGTGGTCAGCGACGGGAACCAGAACATTTTCGATATCTCAGCCATTGTTCCTTTGAGCGATACTAAAGCTTTGGTCATCGGAATGCCGGAATGGGGGAATGCTTATTATGAGCTTGATCTGGTATCAGGTGATCTGACCGAGGTGGACGGCCAAGATTATGACTGGATAAATCTGCGTGATCTTTATTCGTCATTTAACGGCGATAACGGCATGGTCTACTATTCGACGCCATCCGGAATATCGAGGATCAATGTTGCCGGGAAGACAACAGAAGAGGTATTCAATTACAGCTGGTGCGGCGTAAACAGGAATGTAATGTCGAATCTCAGTATAGTGGAGATGTCTGATGAACGGTTTATCCTCTGCGGCGAAGTGTACAGGTTCGATCCCTTTATGCAACTTTCGGGAATATGGGGATCTGAATTCTACATCATCGAATTTACGAAGGCCGGAAAAAATCCTCATGCCGGCAAGACGATACTGGAGATGTATTCTTCTCACGGATATACGGATAACTGGATTTCTGATGCAATCTCGGAATTCAACTCGTCGAACGGGGATTATTATATTGAGGTCACTGACCGCTACAGAGACAGCAGTTATGGGAATCTCAACGATGTGAGCAGTGACGATGAGATGGAGATGCAGTGGCTTGAACAAAATGCTGACATGAGCAGCAAGATGGCTATGGACATAATCAATGGTGACGGTCCGGACATCCTGATGGATGTAAGTTCATTCAATCAGTTAAAGAGCGGCGATTTTCTGGCAGATCTCACCCCGTATATTGGCGATGCCGATCCCGAAAAGTACTTTACGAACATCATCGATGCTTCCAAGATCGACGGAAAGCTCTATAACCTTCCGATATGCTTCGGCATCAGCGGGATCCAGACAGACAGAAAATATGCCGGCAGTTCAGGCATTGGTTTTACAACGGAAGAATATTCGCACTTCGTTAAAGAGACACTGAACGGCAAGGATGTTATCACCTATGGTCAGCCAATGTATTTTGCGGAGCTGTTCAATTCCAGGATGAGAGACTTCATCGTGAACGGCAAGGCTGATTTCGAGAACAGTGAGCTTGAGGAACTGGCTGCATTTGTTAAGGAGAACGTGCCGGAGAAGAGCGTTTCCTGGGAAGATGAAAACAGCGGGAATTCGGCATACAGCATTTACGCCGTATTCGGCTATAATGTCAGCGAGACGGGGCTTGCCATGTATAACAACTGCAGCAGTTATTATAACTACTTCAGAGGTATCGAACTGCTGAACGGTGCGGAGGCGATACTGGGCACTCCTTCGATAGACGGAAGCGGTCCGATGGGCTTTTATTCTTCCTCGATCTCCGTGTCGGCTCAATCTGCAAGTGTTGAAGCGTGCGGTGAGTTCGTAAAGATGCTTTTGACTGACCGAGTTCAGGAAAAAATTGCCATGGAAGGCGGGCAGTTTGTTCTTAACCGGGAGGCATTCAGGAAGGCCGGCGGAGCGGCTGTCGGATATTATAATGAACGTGGCTGTGTGGAGTTCGATGAGGATCATGAGACCGGCAGACCAGACCCGAAGAACCATCATATTTTTAATGCAGGGCAGATCGAAGAACTTGAACAGATGATCCTGTCCTGTAAGCGCATGGATTCTGAAGATGCAGCTGTTAATCTGATCCTCATAGAGGAGATGCAGCCGTATTTTGCAGGGCAGAAAGATCTGGATCAGGTGCTTAAGATCGCACAGGACAGAGTGCAGATAGTGCTGGATGAAAGAGGCTGACGGAAGAAAACCGTTCGCAATATGAATGTGATTCTGTTAAGATTCTTTTATGGGGATATCAAAAGACGAAAATTTCAACTTCCTCTACGATGAGGAATATAAGAAGATACCATGGCTCTTCAGATGGAGCAGGAAACGCTTCATAGGAGTTCTCATAACGATGGGCGTGTTCTTCATTGCCGGCATGATCTTTTTGGGCCTGTTCAACGATTCCGGCGAATATGTAAAGATGCCTACATTCGGAGCCTATGAGTTGGGATTTAACGAATACAATTATGTTTTCATGTATGCCATGATACTCTGTTTTGCCGTCATAGCCTTTATCGCGGGATGGATGACAGTTTCCAGGCTGCTGGATAACAGAGCATTCAAAAAGGCGTCAGAACTTAACAACATGATCTTCCTGACCGAGCGCCACAGAGTTGAGCTGGAGTGGCAGGAATGGAAGATGCATAACCGGGATTACTGAAAATCAAAAAAGAAGTTCCTGTTTCTTTCTATTTCTATTGACTTTGAATCTTTGAGTGGATATAATTTCAAAGCAACTTTTATGGCGGCATAGCTCAGTTGGCCAGAGCGTCCGGTTCATACCCGGCAGGTCGTAGGTTCGAATCCCACTGCCGCTACCATATTAGGCCCGTTGGTCAATCGGCTAAGACGTCGCCCTTTCACGGCGGAGTGACGAGTTCAACTCTCGTACGGGTCACCAATGGTACCATAGCCAAGTGGTAAGGCATGGGTCTGCAAAACCCTGATCCCCAGTTCAAATCTGGGTGGTACCTCCAAAATAGCGTCGTTTTGTTTTCTTACAAAGCGACGCTTTTTTTGCGCAGTCATTCAGAGTAAAATATGTCAGTTAAAGAATAAAAGGTTAACCTTTGAAAGATGAGGTCAGCATGAGAGAAGATATAAGGGAATTACTTAAGAGATACGATGAGATCGGTGCTTTGATCCTTGAGCAGAAGCTCGACGAGTTCGGCGACAAGCTCGATCAGAAGCCCGACGGCGTTGACGATGCGACATACGAGGAATATATCCAGCGCCTTGCAAAGGAAGAGACCGATGAGGCCACATTTAAGCTCGAGAATGAGCCCGACGAGAGGCTTGGCGACAGATCCATGAGACAGATCTGGGATGAGATGGATTTCGAGGAGAAGACCGAAGCACTCGAATACAGCGCGCTCAATCTAGACAGGGGTGTTCCGCTTTCTTTGGCTGCCAGTATTGCCACAGAACCCGGCGACAAGGTAAGGGATTACTGCGGCAGGGTAATAGGCGAATGTGCCTGGACCGAGGAAGAGATGGGCGATGCCGACGTTATTTTCGAGATGCAGTTCCAGAAGGCTATCGCATGCTTTGAAGTACTGATCGAGATGAAGGAGCCCTGCTTCGTCAAGGCAGTCTTAGACCGTTATCTGAGCTACGGACAGACCAAGGCTTTCGTTGCCGAGTCCATTGCGAAATATGTTGAGGCCTTCCCTGAAGTTTCCGAGCCGTTCCTCATCGATCTTATCGAGAGCAATACGGAAGACGGTCTTGAGGGACCTTATGAGGACTGCGTGATTATGCTCACGGCGATCGGCCAGGAGCACAGGACCGAGGAGATCTATCAGACCTTAAGGCACGCATTCAGATACATGACGAACAAGATTTATGCGGTCATCTGCCTCGCTGACTACGGCGATGACAGGGCCGTGCCGATGTTCAAGAACTATATCAACCGTAATCAGAAAGAGATCTCGAGAGAACTGTTCTACGAGATGATGTCCGCCATCCAAAAGCTCGGCGGCGACATCTCCGACATCCAGGATCCTTTCGGTGATTTTACGAAGAAAAAGGGCACGGAATAATGGCATTTAAGTATGCGCGGTCAGCGAAGCTCGAGAAGCTCCTTGCCATATTAAGGGATTACTCGGAGAGTGATCAGATCCTTTTCGGCCAGCAGAATGCCGGTCACATCGGCGTGTCCATAAATGCCGTTGACGGCTCCGAATCCGACTGCAAGAACCTCTGCGGCAGCCACCCCGCGATCGTGGGTGTCGACACGCTCAGCTTTTTGGGCTACGAGGGGAAGATGAACGATCTCATAATGGTCGTCAGGAACATGAGAAGACAGGGCCTCATCATAACGCTGTCTTCGCATATGCCTAACTTCTCACTGGGCGGCGAAGAGTTCTACGATTATTCGCCGAACATCACCGACGGCGACTGCGGCAGACGCATTATGCCCGGCGGTGACCTCAATGCGAAATACTGCCGCTTCCTCGACATGATCGCCGAATTCGCATCGGCCTGTGTCGATGTCGAAGGCGAGAAGATCCCCATGATCTTCCGTCCGTTCCACGAATGCAACGGCAGCTGGTTCTGGTGGGGAAAGGACTTTCTCACTGATGAGGAATACATTGATCTTTTCAGATATACGGTCGATTATCTGCTCGGCGAAAAGGGTGTCGACAACCTAGCCGTCTGCTATTCGCCCAACGGCGTCATAGCGAACGAGAAGGAGTTCCTGGCAAGGTATCCGGGTGACGAATACGTCGATATCCTGGGTCTTGATCTTTACCACGACAAGCCGCACAAGGGAGACGGCTTCCACCACAAGCTCTCCACGTCTCTTGATGTTATATATAACATTGCGAAAGCACGCGGCAAGATATCAGCTCTGACCGAGATCGGCTACCGTTCTCTTGAGACTGAGAACGGATATTTCGAGGGCCTCGCGCCGGCAGGCAACACGATAAAGGACTGGTTTACCTCAACGCTCGATACCATCACGTCCACGGAAGGCGGCAGGCGCATAGCGTATATGCTCGTTTGGGCCAACTTCTCCGACACGCAGTTCTGGCTTCCTTTTGTGACTGACGATTTCAGGCACGAGATGTGCGATGATTTCATAAAGTTCGCGGAAGACAAGCGGATCAAGATGGCACCCGTGTTTGATTTTGAGGATAGTGTCTGATAATATTCTCTTGTTCTGAATAATTGCGGGTTTAACTCAGTTGGTAGAGTGTCAGCTTCCCAAGCTGAATGTCGCGAGTTCGAGCCTCGTAACCCGCTCCAGGAGATGACGGCTGTCTCATAAGCGATGAACTTCGTTGGTGAGGCGGCCGTTTTTTTGTGCCAGTTATTTTTTCGCGCGAAAAAGTGTAAAATAAATTTATACCAAAACCCAAGGAGGATTTTTACCATGCAGAAATATGTATGCTCTTTTTGCGGCTACGAATATGATCCCGAGATCGGTGATCCCGACAGCGGAATCGCACCCGGCACAGCTTTTGAGGATATCCCGGATGATTGGAAATGTCCTGTTTGCGGTGTAGGCAAGGAAAATTTCGAACCCGCATAATCTGAGTTGAATTTAATTGCGCGGGTCCGGCAAGGTCAGTTGATAGCACCTGCCGGCCCGCGTTGTTTTCGAATAACATGGCTGAAAAAGAAAAAACGGTATCCAGAGAAAATACGATAGTTAAGACCGGCATCATAGGGATCGTGGCAAATGTTTTGCTCGCGTCCTTCAAGGCGCTGGTGGGCGTTGCTGTCCATTCGACGGCAATGGTCCTCGATGCCGTCAACAACTTCAGTGACGTGCTGTCGTCGGTAGTCACTATCATCGGCACCAAGATAGCTTCCAAGAAACCCGACAAGAAGCACCCGCTGGGCCACGGCAGAGTCGAGTATCTCTCGCAGATGATCATCGCGGCGCTGATCATATATGCCGGTATCACAGCGCTCTGGGAATCGATCAAGAAGATCATCGAACCGGTCGCGGCAGAACATTCAGCAGTATCGCTCGCGGTCATCTCGGTCGCCGTTGTAGTAAAGATATTCCTGGGACTCTATGTCCGGAAAAAGGGCAAGTCCGTCAGATCGGATCTTCTCATCTCTTCAGGCACGGATGCGCTCTTTGACGCCATACTATCGACCGCGGTGCTCATCTCGGCCATCATCCTGATGCTGACAGGGATCAACATCGAAGCGTTCGTCAGCGTCGTAATCTCGTTCTTCATCTTCAAGGCAGGCGTCGAGATCATCGTTGAAGCGATCGACGACATGCTCGGCCACAGGGTAGAGGGCGAGTACACCAGGAAGGTCAAGGAATGCGTTCTCACGTTCCCTGAAGTCCATGGCGCTTACGACATAGTCCTTCACAACTACGGCCCGGACAAGTATCTCGGCTCGCTGCATATCGAGGTCGACGATACCATGACTGCCGACCGCATTGACACGCTTACAAGAAACATCAGCGCCAAAGTCTATGAGAACACGGGGATAATCCTTACGGCCGTAGGCATCTATTCGCGCAATTCTTCCGACGAGAAGCTCATGAAGATGCGCGAGCAGATCACCGAACTCGTCGTCGACCACAGACACATCCTCCAGCTCCACGGCTTCTATGTCGATGAGGAGAAGAAGCGCATCACATTTGACGTTGTCGTTGATTTCGATGAGGAGGACCGGGAAGGCCTCATCGCCCACATAATCGGCGACGTAAAGGAAGCACTGCCCGAATACGACGTTGTGGTCGCGATCGACAGCGACATCAGCGACCAGTAAAGACAGTTTCGATTGGTAGCGAACGGTAAAAGCAGTCGCGGTCGGCATAGCGGCAGGTAAATCGAGCCCGGAACCTGCTGTTCTGCAGGGTTTTGCGTAGTTTTGCGAAAAAAATTGCCGGCAGCGAAAATTCCTTGTTGACAAAAACAAGGCTCGACCATATAATAATCAGGCACGCGGGATTAACTCAGTGGTAGAGTGTCACCTTGCCAAGGTGAAAGTCGCGA
>CAMVGO010000075.1 GCA_947167045.1 uncultured Clostridia bacterium | reverse complement strand
TTGCCATAAGGCACCTCCGATTTATGAATATTTATGCAAAGTTCTGTATAAACTTGACATATCATACACTTGCTTCGAGAACAAGTCAACAACAAGATTTTAATAACGCTCCCTAATAAAAACAAGCAAGAAAAATTGAATAATTTTTGTGCATGTTTTCGTTCCCTGTGTTTTGTAAAAAATTGCAAGTTTGTATACAATCATATGTGGCGTTATGCGCCTTGAATAATTCTCTGGGAGATCGAAGATTAATGGCGTACCCGTTGATGGAACATCTGAGCGGCCGCGGCTTTCTTTATTGCGGAAAATATTACAGGGTAAGCTCGGAACTGACCGAATCTCTTCAAAAACCCGTAGACATCAGGATCTATTATGAGACCATCAGAGTAAAGGAAGGAATACTTCTTTTTGCTGAGGATCATCTGGCAAGGCTCGTCAATTCCGTTAAGGGATTGGAAAACTTCCCGGTAGACACATCCAGGATACTGACCGAAGCATACAGCTTCATCGATCTTGAAGGCGTCAAGGACGGTTCGATAAGAATTGTTCTTACCAAAGAAAGTCTTCTCATTCATCTTGCAGACATAGCCATTCCCGGAAGTGATCTTTTCGAAAATGGCATTAACACGAGTCTCCTCAACTGGGAGCGCAAGACTCCCAACCTTAAGATATTCAGGGGTGATTATAAGACACGCGTAAATGAGAAGTTCAGGGAGGAAAACTCACACGGTCTTCCTTTCGAACTCGTGCTCTCTGATAACGAAGGCAGGCTCTATGAAGGTTCCATGTCCAATCTTTTCGTAATAAGGGACGGTCAGGTATATTCCGCGCCTGATGAAAAGATCCTTATAGGTATTACAAGGAAGAGGGTTATGGAGGCTTTGAAGCGTTCGGGGCTGGAGCTTAAGACCGGAATGTTCAGGCCTGAAGAACTCGACACGTCAAAGGATGCAATCTTTGTCAGCAGCACTCCTTTTGACATCCTGCCTGTTAGGTATATAGATGATTACGAATTTGCATCTGCGGACAATGAAGTCCTTAAGATGATCTCGAAAATGTATCTCGGATATACATCTGAATATATAGACGCCAACAAGCGTGCTTTGAACAGATAACTATTTGGAGGTGATATAAATGGAAGCAAAATCAGGAAAGATATCGGTTACAACTGAAAATATTTTTCCGGTTATCAGGCAATGGCTCTATGAGGATAAGGATATCTTCGTAAGAGAACTCGTATCGAACTGCGCGGATGCAATTGCAAAGCACAGAAGACTCGTCGAACTCGGCAAGGCTGAAAAAGAGCCCGACGGCGCCGAATATTCGATCAGGGTTGTTTACGATGACGATAACAAGACGATATCGTTCGAAGACAACGGTATCGGCATGACTGAGAATGAGGTCGAAAAGTACATCAACCAGATCGCATTCTCGGGCGCGCTTGATTTTGTTACAAAGTATCAGCAGGAATCAACTGACAAGACAGGCATCATCGGCCATTTCGGTCTCGGTTTCTATTCCGCATTCATGGTTGCCGATGAAGTTACCATCAACACAAAGAGTTTCATGGAAGACGCAGAGCCTGTCATCTGGAAATCCAGTGACGGCATGGATTTTGAGATCCTGCCATCCGACAAGGAGTCCAGAGGTACGGTCATCACGCTGAAGCTCTCTGAAGATGCAATTAAGATCTTCGATTCAGCTACGCTCAGGATGACGATCCGCAAATATTGCTATTTCGCACCCGCTGACATTTATTTTGTCGACGTCAAGTCCGACAGACTCCACGAGGAGAGTGAGGAGAAGCGCAGGAAAGAAGCAGAGGAAAAGGGTGAGACATTCACACCTTCACCGGTTTCCTATGTACCTGTCAACAACAAGTCACCTCTCTGGACAAAGAAACCTTCCGAGTGCACCGAATCCGAATACAAGCAGTTCTATCACAGCGTATTCAATGACGGCAGGGATCCTTTATTCTGGATCCACCTCAACATGGATTATCCGTTCACGCTGCAGGGCATCCTTTATTTCCCGAAGACAGACAATGTCTACCAGTCTCTTGAAGGAAGGATCAAGATCTACAATCACCAGATCTTCGTTGCAGACAACATTGAGGAGATCATCCCTGATTTCTTATTCTTACTCCAGGGCTGCCTTGACTGCTCCGACCTGCCGCTCAACGTATCACGTTCTGCTCTCCAGCAGGATGAATATGTAAAGAAGCTTTCCGGACACATCATCAAGAAGGTATCCGACAAGCTTAATGAACTCTTCAAAAAGCAGAGGGAAGATTTTGAGAAGTACTGGTCCGACATCTCCGTATTCGTCAAATACGGCATGATGAAGGAGGAGAAGTTCTACGAGAAGGTTGAGGGCATCTGTCTTTTCAAGACCGTCGACGGCGCTTTCAAGACCATAGAGGAACTCACTTCCGAAGAGAAGAAGACCATCAGATATACCACGGATCCCAAGGCTCAGGCAGCTTATGTCGAGATGAGCAAAAAGGACGGTTATGAAGTCGTCGTAATGGACGAAGAAATCGACAATAACTTCATGTCGTACTACGAGATGAAGAAACCCGATTACAAGTTCAAGCGTGTTGACTCAGAACTTTCCGGTGAAGAATCAGACGAAGAGACAAAGGAAAAGCTCAAGGGATTCTTCAGGAGCGCGGTAGGTGATGATAAGCTCATCGTTTTCGCGCAGCAGATGGGCAAGGACAACCTGCCTGCTCTCATCAGGGAAGCAGAGCACAACAGAAGAATGAAGGAAATGCGTGCCCAGTATGAGAGAATGATGTCATCGATGGGTACGATGTCCGAAGAAGAACTTGCCGACATGTTCCCCGAGACCGAAGAGCTCGTTGTCAACACAGACAGCCCGCTCATTGTTAAGCTCCAGGCATTGGAAGACATGGGCACAAAGAAGGAAGAGGCAGACCGCCTTGCACAGCACATCTACGATCAGGCCAAGCTTGCTCACGGATCGCTCGACAGCGCAGGTCTTGAGAGATTCCTCAAATACAACACCGAACTGCTCTCAAAGAGCGCCGACAATCTGTAATTAAATTTCACAAGGAGAAACCTTATGAACGAGAATGATGTAAGACGCGTATTGTCCGAAAAGAAAGAGGGCTTCAATGTCGAAGCCGGCGGTATCCTTCATGATGTTAAGTACGATCTTAACGTATCAGGCATCGAAAAGGTCCGTGTCATCAACCGCTACGATGTATCAGGCGTTACTGATGAAGAGTACGAAAACGCTAAGACCGTTGTCTTCAGCGAGCCCCCGGTAGATATCCTCTACGATGAGACAGTTGATCTTTCAGATGCAGCATATGTTCTCATCATCGAGTCACTCCCCGGCCAGTACGACCAGAGAGCAGATTCAGCAGCACAGTGCATCCAGTTCATGACAGCCAAGGAGAGGCCTATCGTAAAGTGCGCCAGGATCATTGCTTTCTACGGTACGGTTTCTGATGAAGAAAAAGATAAGATCAAGGGTTATCTCATCAACCCCGTTGAGGCAAGAGAAGCTTCAGCAGAAAAGCCTGCAACACTTGTTGATAAGTACGACATTCCTACTACAGTTCCCAATGTCGACGGCTTCCTTGATATGTCCGACGAGGATCTTGAAGCTTTAAGAAAGTCCATGGGACTTGCAATGAGCTTTGCTGATATCAAGTTCGTTCAGGATTTCTTCAAAGAGCAGGGAAGAGTTCCTACGGTTACAGAGATCCGTGTTCTTGATACATACTGGTCAGATCACTGCCGTCACACAACATTCCTTACAAATCTTACAGATATTAAGTTTGAAGGTGACGACGAGCTTACAGCTGAGATCCGCGAAACATATAAGGATTACCTCGCAACAAGAGAAGATGTTTATGGTGAGAGAATTTCCAAGAAGCCTATCTGCCTCATGGATATCGGTACTATCGCAGGCAAGAAGCTCAAGAAAGACGGCAAGCTCGCTGACTTGGACGAATCCGAAGAGATCAACGCATGCTCGATCAAGGTAAGGATCGAAGTTGACGGTGAGCCTCAAGACTACATCTTCATGTTCAAGAATGAGACTCATAACCATCCTACGGAGATCGAACCTTTCGGTGGTGCTGCAACATGTTTGGGCGGCGCTATCAGAGACCCGCTCTCCGGAAGATCTTATGTATATCAGGCCATGCGTGTAACAGGCGCAGGCGATCCTACAGTACCTGTTGAACTTACACTTAAGGGTAAGCTCTCCCAGAAGAAACTCTGCCGCACGGCAGCAGCAGGATATTCTTCATACGGTAACCAGATCGGTCTCGCTACAGGTCTGGTCGATGAAGTTTACCATCCCGGTTATATCGCAAAGAGAATGGAGATCGGTGCCGTTGTAGGCGCTGCTCCTGCATCCAATATTGTCAGAGAAAGACCTCAGGCCGGAGACATCGTTGTTCTTTTGGGCGGCAGGACTGGCCGTGACGGTATCGGCGGCGCTACAGGTTCATCCAAGGCTCACGATACACAGTCAGTTGTCACATGCGGTTCAGAAGTACAGAAGGGTAATCCTCCGACGGAGAGAAAGCTCCAGAGACTTTTCAGAGATCCTGAAGTAACACGTCTCATCATCAGATGTAATGACTTCGGTGCAGGCGGCGTATCCGTTGCAATCGGTGAGCTCGCTGAAGGCCTTTCGATCAACCTCGATGCAGTTCCCAAGAAGTACGATGGTCTTGACGGTACCGAGATCGCTATCTCAGAGTCACAGGAGAGAATGGCTGTTGTAGTTCATCCCGCTGACCTTGATAAGTTCATGGCAGCTGCAGCTAAGGAAAACCTCGAAGCTACAGTAGTTGCTGAGGTTACAGCTGAGCCCATCATGAAGATGGTATGGAACGGCAATACGATCGTTGACCTCCCCAGATCTTTCATCGATACAAACGGCGCTACACAGTATGCAGAAGCTGATGTTGTACCGCAGGGCACCGGTGAGTTCCTTGATACACCTGCAAACGGCTTTGTAGCAGGCAACTTCGCCGAGAGCCTTAAGGGAACACTTAACTCACTTGAAGGCGCTTCACGTAAGGGCCTTATCCAGAGATTCGACTCTTCGATCGGCGCTGCCACAGTCGTATGGCCTTACGGCGGTAAGATGCAGAATTCACCTGAGGAGGGTATGGCTGCCAAGATCCCGCTCGATCACGGCACAACACACGACTGCTCAGTAATGACATATGGTTTCGATCCTTACTACATGGAATGGAATCCTTATGCAGGCGCTTACCATTCAGTAGTTGAGTCGTTTTTAAAGCTCCTCGCTATGGGCGTTGATCCTCTGAAGGCAAGACTCACATTCCAGGAATATTTCGAGAGAATGGGCAGCAACGAATCATGGGGTAAGCCTCTCGCTGCGCTCTTAGGAGCTTACAAGGCTCAGCTCGATTTCGGCACAGCTGCAATCGGCGGTAAGGACTCAATGTCCGGTACTTTTAACGATATACACGTACCTCCGACGCTCGTAAGCTTTGCTGTAGGAATGTCCACAACAGATAAGGTCATCACAGCCACACTTACAGGAAAGGGTCAGAAGCTCTACCTCATCAAGTGTGCAAGAGACGGCAAGGGTTCATACAAGAAGGACCATGTCTTAAGAGTTATCAAGGCTGTAAAAGAACTCCTCGATAGGGGCGAGATCAAGAACGCAGCAGTAGTAAAGAGCGCAGGTGTTGCAGCAAGAGTTGCGCAGATGTGCTTCGGTAACAAGCTCGGTTTCGATTTCTCAGACAAGCTTACAGAAGCTGATCTCTTCTCCAAGACATTGGGTTCCATCATCGTAGCCATCCCCGCTGACGGCAATGCTGTCGATAAGGTTGAGATGGCAGGCGGTAAGTTCCTTGGTACAACAAACGATACAGGCGACTTCACATTTGCAGGCGCTTCCGTATCCGGCAAGGATGCTGTTGAAGCTTACGAAGGCAAGCTCGAAAGGATTTTCCCTACAGTTGCCAAGTCAGCTGAGATGCCTTTTGCAATTGACGTATATACAGCAGGCGAGCCTAAAAAGGCAGCTCCCGGCGTTCTCAAGGGTGCCAAGCCGAAGGTAATCATTCCTGTATTCCCGGGCAATAACTGCGAGATCGACTCTGCAAGAGCTTTCGAGAGAGCAGGCGCTGATGCTGAAGTATTCGTAATCAGGAACAGAAACCAGAATGATATCAACGAGTCTTTTGCTGAACTTGCCGCAAAGATCCGCGAAGCAAACATCATGATGATCCCGGGCGGTTTCTCTGCAGGTGACGAGCCTGAGGGTTCCGGTAAGTTCATTACAGCTTCTTTGAGAAACAGTGGTATTGCAGATGCCATCTCCGACCTTCTCGAAAACAGAGATGGTCTTGCACTCGGTATCTGCAACGGTTTCCAGGCTTTGATCAAGTTAGGTCTTGTTCCTTTCGGCAAGATCTGCGACATGACAGCTGACAGCCCGACGCTCACATTCAACAACATCGGCAGACATCAGAACGTTTATGCAAGAACAAAGATCATGACAAACAAGAGCCCCTGGCTCTCACTCTGCAATCCCGGCGAGATCTACGAGATCCCTCTTTCTCACGGTGAAGGTAAGTTCGTAGCTTCTGAAGAACTCGTCAGAAAGCTTGCTGCTAACGGTCAGATCGCTACATGCTACGTTGATCTTGACGGTAACTATGCATCCGATACACAGTTCAACCCCAACGGTTCCATCTGCGCCATCGAAGGCATCACATCACCTGACGGCCGTGTACTTGGTAAGATGGGACATACAGAAAGATACGAATCTGACCTTACAAAGAACATTCCGGGCAACAAGTACCAGAAGATCTTTGAATCAGGTGTTGCATACTTCCTGTAATAATGGACCGCGAAACTATTAAAGACATAATGCAATCAGAAGGAATTCTGCCCCAAACTAAATTCGGGCAGAATTTCCTTTGTGATGAGAAGATTATCAGGGACATAGTCGACCTTTGCGAAGTGAGCAGGGAAGATAATGTCCTCGAGATAGGTCCCGGGTTGGGAAGCCTTACGTTTCCGTTATCGGAGCTGACGGATAATCTCACTTGCGTTGAGATAGATCATGGCCTTGCAGATTTTTTATCTTCAAAACTTACCAACGTAAACGTCATCAATGCTGACTTTATTAAACACAAAAGCGATAAGCGGTTTGACGTAGTCGTAAGTAACATCCCGTACTATGTGATGACAGACATCATGAAAAAACTCTTCTCGGATTATTCAAATGCCAGGAAGATGGTATTCATGGTAGAAGACGAAGCGGTTGCAAGGATCGACTGCAGTCCAAACACAAAACAATACGGGCCTTTATCGATCCTGTGTAGTCTCTACGGCTCATATAGATACGAGTTCAAGGTTCCGCACACGGCATTCATTCCGCAGCCGAGGACGACTTCAGCCGTTATTAGTTTCAGAAGGGAAGATACGGCTGACATATTATCTCCCGGATTCGTGAAGTTCCTGAACACATGCTTTGCAATGAGAAGGAAAATGCTTAAAAAGAACCTTTCTCAGATGTTTGATACAGAAGCGATTGATAATGCATTCAGGACTGTTGGTATAAGTGAAAATTCAAGGGCAGAGGAGCTTGAACCTGAGATTTTCAGTTGTCTATTCGTTACGTTAAATT
>CAMVGO010000074.1 GCA_947167045.1 uncultured Clostridia bacterium | reverse complement strand
TTCAAAAACGATATCAGCGGGAGATCAAAGATATCGTTTTTAGGAAAAAAACTTCAAAAACGATATCAGTGGAAGATCAAAGGTATCGTTTTCGGAAGAAAAATCTCAATAACGATATCTGCGGTTCAGCCGAGGTATCGAAAACAAAGGATTTCCCCGGATTTCGATACGTTGAACTCTCGACAGGTATCGGAAACGGAAGTTTTTTAAACATTTCGATACTTTGGCCTTCCGGCAGACATGGCTGGTCATTAGCACATCCACTTCAAGGGGTCAGTTTTTCGCCGTTTTTACACGGCAGAAAAGCAGGCATTGGGCAAATGCCAGCCAAAAAGCAAAAGTAAGTGGCTGTACCGGCATTTTGATACACCCCCATATTTTTCGTCAGAAATAAACCCTCCTGCTCAGAAGAGGACAGGAGGGTTTATTAGGCAGAAGTTATGCATAAATATAGAGCGAATGTTAAAGAATACTACAGATAATCATGCGGAAAGATATTACCCATTGACATAGTAGGTAATATCGGTTAACATTCCTTCATACTTTCAGAAAAGGAGACATGACATGTACAGCATTAAAGCAAACATCATGATGTGTTGTCGAATGCTTAACTCCCGGGCAAATGAATTGACCGGTGTGTCATGTCGATGTTTGAAATAAAGCTTTAATATCAGGATACACTTTATCTTTATACAGCCCGGGAGTTATACGATGCCCCCGGGCTTTTTGATTTTCTAACAACACATTTTCAGGAGGATATAACAATGTCAGAAAACAGTTTCAGCGCAAAGGCTATAAGAGCAGGATATGAATCATCAGAGCATTTTAATTCGGTAGTTCCGCCTATCTATCAGACGGCTTCATTCGATCTTCATGATATCGACAGAACAAGACGGCTCTGGACCGGTGCAGAGGCAGGCGGCATTTATTCGAGAGTCGGCACTCCGACAGGATCGATCCTTGAGACGAGAATAGCGGAGCTCGACGGCGGTAAGGCTGCTGTAGCGCTTTCTTCAGGAATGGCTGCAATTACATATACTCTTCTGCTGCTCGCGCAGGGTGGCGGTAATATCGTCGCGGGTTCATCACTTTATGGTGCGGCTCAGCTCGACCTTGCGGAATTCCTGCCGAAGTATGGTGTGGATACAAGATTTGTTAAGGACAGAACCAATCCCGAAGCTTATGGCGAACTTATCGATGAGAATACCAGGGCGGTATACCTTGAATCCATCAGCAATCCGAATATCGAGCTCTATGATATTGATGCAATTGCAAAGATTGCACATGAACACGGTGTGCCTGTTGTGGTAGATAATACAGTAGCAACACCTTATCTATACAGACCTTTCGAGCATGGCGCGGACATAATCGTTTATTCCGCAACAAAGGAGATCAACGGACACGGCAATGTTATTGCGGGAATCGTTGTCGAGAAGGGCGACTTCCCGTTCGATGAGAAGAAGTATCCCCAGTTCTATGAGAAGAGCTGGAAGATGAGAGATCTTCAGAATAATAAGAGAAGCGCTGTTGAATTCATTCCCGGCGCACCTGTTATTGCATCACTTAAGATATTCTTTACGGAGTTTTTCGGAGGTGCACTTGGTTCTTTCGAATCATATCTTGTTCTTCAGGGACTGTCGACACTTTCAGTAAGACTTGATAAGAAGGTCCGGACTATAAGAAAGATCGTTGAATTTCTTGAGAGCCGTGATGAGGTCGAGTTTGTCAGATATCCCTATGCCAAGGGGAGTCAGTTTAAAGAACTTGCTGACAGGGATTTCCCTAAAGGTCCCGGAGCACTTCTCTCATTCGGTTTTAAGGGTACCAGAGAACAGGAAGGTATCTTCATCAAATCACTTAAGAACTTTAACTATCACGTTAATATCGGCGATGTCAGGTCGCTCATCACAAATCCGCCGGAGAATACACATACGGAGCTCGAACCCGATCAGCTCGAACTTGCAGATGTTCCGAAGAACCTTATCAGATTGTCCATCGGCCTTGAAGATGCAGAAGATCTCATAAGTGATCTTACACAGGCCTTCGAAAAGGCTTTTGCCTGATAAAGGAGGAAGAAGATCATGTCACGTGAATTCGAAGGAAAAACCATATTTATCACAGGCGCAGCAAAAGGCCAGGGCAGAGCAGTGGCATTAGCTTTTGCACAAGAGGGTGCAAACATTATCGCTTTTGATCTTGGAGCAAGGATAGAATATCCGGCTTATAACAGATCATCTAATGAGGATCTCGAGAAACTCAAGAGTGAAGTGGAAGATGCAGGCGGAAAGATCCTGATTTATGCAGGAGATGTCCGCAAGGCATCAGATGTTAAAGAAGCAGTTGAACGCGGAGTTAATGAGTTCGGCGGAATAGACATCCTGTTCAGTAATGCAGGCATAGCAGCTTACGGTTATTCGTGGGAACTAACGGAAGAACAGTGGGATGCCCTGATAGAAGTTAATCTCAAGGGAGGCTTCCTGGTATCGAAATATGTTATCCCTCATCTCATTGAGAAAAAGAGCGGTGTGATCATATATAACTCGTCAGTTGCAGGTCTCAGAGGATTTAACCGTATGAGTCACTATTCGGCTTCAAAACACGGCCTTGTCGGACTTGCCAAGTCACAGGCGATAGAGCTTGCACCATATGGTATCAGAGTTGTTACACTCCATCCGACAGGCGTTAACACACCAATGAATGACGGACTGGCAGAACTTGAAGGAACGACTCCGACTGAGATTGCTGAGAGATCGGCCGGCAATCTCTTAAAGACTCCCTGGATCGAGACAGAGGATATTGTAGAAGCAGTTAAATATATAGCAAGCGATAAGGCGAGATACATGACAGGCAATCAGTTTGTTCTGGATGCAGGTTTGTTGACCCGCTGATTACTATTAAAGACATGATTTATTTGAATAGAGGAAAAACAAATGACATTGCAGCAGTTGATGTATGCCATAACCACGGCTGATGAGAAGTCGATCAATAAGACTGCGCAGAGATTTTATGTGTCACAGCCTGCGATCTCGGATGCTATAAAAGACCTTGAAGATGAGATAGGAATAAGCATCTTCGAACGATCCAACAGAGGTGTTACGACTACTGCTGAAGGTGCAGACTTTATTGTCTATGCGAGACAGGTGGTAGCCCAGTATGACCTGCTCAAAGAGAGATATATCGATAAAGAACAGAAGATCAGATTCGGTGTGTCCACGCAGCACTATACTTTTGCTGTTAAATCTTATATTGAACTGATATCTAATTACGGTACTGATAAATACGATTTCTCGATATATGAAGGGAAGACATCTGATGTGATAAACGATGTCAGAACCTTCAGGTCAGAGATCGGAATCATTCACATGGATGAATATAACAGCAATTATCTGCTTAAGTATCTGAAGGCCAACAACCTTCAATATCATAAGCTGTTCGACTGTAAAGTTTATGCTTATCTGTCATCAAAGCATCCGCTTGCAAATAACAAGAAAGTAACGGAAAAGGATCTGGAGCCTTTTCCGTGTCTGACTTTTACCCAGGGCGAGGGAGCTCCCATTTATTTATCAGAAGAACCTGTAAGCATGTTTGCCAAAAAAAATACCATCAGGGTAAGTGACCGTGGAACAATGCTCAATCTGATGGTCGGATTGAACGGCTATACACTCTGTTCAGGCATTATATGCGAAGAACTTAATGGCTCGAGATATACGGCAATTCCTTATGACAGCAGGGAGAAGACATCTGTCATATATATCACGCGCGATGGAAGCGCATTAAGTGAACTGGGCGAAAAATACATAGAGCATCTGCGCTCTTTTGCCTCATAAGTTTTAGTTATAACCGACTATTGTTTTTGCGTATTAACACTTAAATTTTCGGAAGTGTATCATCCTTCTCATGCAAACAGCCTACCTGACCGATAGGCGAATGCAAAAGGAGATTACACGAATGTCAACGATTAACATTAAAGAGCCAAGCGTAGTTATACGCGAAAAGCGTTTAGGAACGATCAATGCTTTTTCAGGCAGTGCTTCGCAGATCGTAGAGAAATCTGCAAAAGGCGAACTTCACGATTGCAAGAGAAAGTTCTCGCAGTGCCTCGGATGCAACCAGCAGCAGGCTTTCTGCCAGCTCGCGATGATCAGGGATGCGGTTGTTATCAATCACGCACCGATCGGATGCTCAGGAGAATTCGCAGATTTTAATTTCACATACAGGATCGAGCAGTCAAAGAGAAACCTCCCTGCAGCTTTAGGAAGATACTACTCAACAAACATTCTCGAGAAGGATACAGTTTTCGGTGCGGCTAAAAAACTTGAAGAGACAATAAAGCTCGCATACGAGAGAGAACATCCTAACGCAATCTTTGTAACTACATCATGTGCTTCGGGAATTATCGGTGAGGACATCGAAGCGGTCGTTGAAGCGGCAAGCAAGGAACTCGGAATTCCGGTAGTTACATGCAACTGCGAAGGCTTCAGATCAAAGATCTGGACAACAGGATTCGATGCTGCATATCACACGGTATTAAGAGGCATCGTAAAGCCTGCTGAGAAGAAGACAAACAAAGTGAATATCATCAACTTCTGGGGTAGTCACGTTTTCGATGACATCGTAAGAAGATTCGGTTATGAACCCCAGTACATCATTCCGTTCTCAACGGTTGAAGAATTATCACATGTAAGTGAAGCAGCTGCTTCGATCCACATCTGCCCGTCGCTCTCGACATACATGGGCGCAGGATTAAATCAGCTCCACGGAGTTCCTGAGGTTCTTGTTCCCCCGGCATATGGTGTTGCAGGTACAGACAGATGGCTCAGGGCTTTCGGTAAACTCGTAGGCAAGGAAGAGATCGCTGAGGAGATCATTAAGGAAGGACATGAGAAATATCTTCCCGAGATCGAGAAACTCAAGGAAAGATTCAAGGGCAAGAAGGCATATGTTACCGCAGGTGCGGCTCACGGCCAGGCACTCATCACATTGCTCGGCGAACTCGGAATGGATGTTGTCGGTGCGGCAGTCTTCCATCACGATCCGGTCTACGACAGCGGTGATGACAAGCTCGATATCCTGGGTCAGGCAGTTAAGAACTACGGTGATGTTCCTGACTACAGAGTATGCAACAAACAGGCTTGCGAGCTCGTGAACGCACTGAACAGGATCAAGCCTGATCTCATTCTCGCAAGACACGGAGGAATGACTTTGTGGGGCGCGAAGTTCGGTATCCCGTCACTCCTTATAGGTGATGAGCAGTTCGGTATCGGATACAAGGGCGCATTAAATTATGCAAGAAGAATAGATGACGCTTTGGATTCCATTGAGTTCATTAAGAACTATTCCAAGCACGCTTCAAATCCTTACACCAAGTGGTGGTTTGAGCAGGATCCCGGATACTTCCAGGGTGACGGTTCAGGAAGAGGATGTGCGAGAGGAAACGGAGGATTCTAAGATGTCAGGAGCAATTGAACAACCAAGATTTACATGCGCGCTCGGTTCATGCCAGAGCGTGGTGGCTATAAAGAAAGGCGTTCCGATCCTTCACTCGGGTCCCGGCTGCGGAGTACAGGTAGAGCGCATCATCGGACAGGGCGAGGGCTACGCCGGCGGTTCCACAATGCCGTGCACTAACTCTGAAGAAGCTGACGTAGTATTCGGAGGCGAGAAGAAGTTAAGAAACGTTATTGAGAATTCATTTAAAGTCATAGACGGCGATCTATATGTTGTTATCACCGGATGCACGGCAGCTATCACAGGTGACGATATCGCTTCGGTGGTAGGTGAATTCCAGCTCGATGACAAGCCGATCGTTTATGTCGAGGAAGGCGGATTTAAGTCAAATAACTACGTAAGCCATTCAAGACTTGTTAATGCGATCATCGACCAGTATGTCGATAAGTTCAATGAGGACAGAGAGGTTATTGAGGGACTCGTAAATGTTTTCGCGAATATCCCTTATCAGGATCCTTACTGGAACGGTAACCTGGAGCAGCTGAAGAGAATTCTTACAGGCATTGGTCTTAAGGTTAACATCCTTTTTGGTAACGAGTCAGAGGGTGTATCAGAGTGGAAGTCTATTCCACAGGCACAGTTCAACATCTTTGTCGGATCATGGGCAGGCCTTGATATCGTTAAGCACTTAAAGCGCAAGTACGGCACACCTTATCTGCATTTCCCTTACACACCGATCGGTGCGAAAGAGACCTCCAAGTTTTTAAGAGAAGTTGCAAAGTTCGGCGAGCTGGATGAGAAGAAGGTTGAAGAATACATCGACCGTGAAGAGAAAAAGTTCTACTCACATATTGATAAGATGGCAAGCTTCATGCTCGAGTTCAGATACGGTATTCCGAGAAGATTCTACTCACTTGCAGATGCTTCATATTCGCTCGGTTTTTCTAAGTTCCTCCTTAATGAATTGGGCATCATTCCGGGAATACAGTTCATCGTTGATGACATCCCGGAGAAGTATCAGGAGAGTGTGCTGGATGAGTTCTCGAGAATATCCGATCTGCAGAGAAGAGACGTGAAAGTAGTTTTCGATCCGGATGCGGGGCTTGATCAGAAGAAGCTTCTCGAGGATGCGAAAGACTACGAAGACAAGCGACTGTTGATACTCGGAAGTTCATGGGACAAGCACATTGCAGATGAGCTTCACGCAGACCTACTGATCATATCGGTACCGGTTCAGCACAGACTCGTAATGAACTGTGGTTACCTGGGTTATGAAGGCGGATTAAGAGCCATAGAAGATATATACGACAGAGTCCTTGCGACATACAGATAAACAGAGAAAAGAGATTACCAGAAATGAGACAGATTGCTATTTACGGAAAAGGTGGAATCGGAAAGTCCACAACAACACAAAACCTTACGGCAGGTCTTGCCGAACTCGGCAAGAAGATCATGGTCGTAGGATGCGACCCTAAAGCGGATTCAACAAGGCTTCTTCTTAACGGCCTTGCACAGAGAACAGTTCTTGATACTCTCCGCGAAGAAGGTGAAGTCGACGACCTGAGCCAGATCGAGAGAGTCGGCTTCGGAGGCATCAGATGCGTTGAGTCAGGCGGACCTGAACCGGGCGTCGGATGCGCAGGAAGAGGAATCATCACTTCCATCGGAATGCTTGAAGATCTCGGCGCATACACAGATGATCTTGATTATGTTTTCTACGACGTTTTGGGCGACGTTGTGTGCGGCGGATTCGCGATGCCGATCAGAGAAGGTAAGGCGAAGGAAATATACATCGTTGCTTCAGGCGAGATGATGGCACTCTATGCGGCAAACAACATCTGTAAGGGTATTCAGAAATACGCGCTGAAGGGCGGAGTAAGACTCGGAGGAATCATCTGCAACAGCCGTAAGGTAGACAGAGAGAATGAGCTCTTAAGAGAATTTGCAAAGGAATTAGGCAGCCAGCTCATCTACTTCGTACCCCGTGACAATGAAGTACAGAGGGCAGAGATCAAGAAGAAGACAGTGATCGATCACGATCCCAAGCACCCTCAGGCGCAGGAATACAGAAACCTCGCTTTGGCGATCGAGAACAACGAACAGTTTGTCATCCCGAAGCCGATGACACAGGAGAGACTTGAAGAGATCCTTATCGAATTCGGTCTCATGGACAGCATTAAAGACAATTATCACATTTAAGGAATAAACAATGATCAGAGCAGCATTTGCAACAGGAGACGGAATAAATATCAACAGACACTTCGGTGTGGCT
>CAMVGO010000073.1 GCA_947167045.1 uncultured Clostridia bacterium | reverse complement strand
CAGGGATCTGGTGAACAAATCCGAGGATATCCTGGTTGGAATCTCTGAAGCCCATTCCGCGGCCGATTCCGGACTCAAAGTAAGAAGCTGAACGTGAAAGGTTGAATGTGACCATGCACTGATACTGGTTCCAGATGTTGACCATGCGGTTAACCTTGTCATCAGGCGTATCAACCTTGTAGATGGAGAGGAGGTTCTCCCATGTCGTGCGGAGTTCTTCAAGTCCTGCAGCAACCTTTTCAGGTGTGTTGTACTTGTCGATCATGGCATAAGCCTTTTCCTTGTTGAGGACCCATGCCTCTCTTGTAAGGAGATCAGCAGGTTTTTCAGAAGCGAACTTCTTGTCCTGCGGATTCTCGGCGTAACCGAGGATATAGATAAGAGTCTTGCTCTCGCCGGGTGCGAGAGTGATCTTCTTGTAGTGGGAAGCGATCGGTGACCAGCCGTCTGCGAACGAATTGGAAGCCTTGCCGGCCTTTACCGTCTCCGGGTTGTCCCAGCCGTTGTAGATGCTTCCGAGGAAAGCGTCACGGTCTGTGTCGTAACCGTCGATCTGGTCATTTACCGTATAGAAAGCATAATGATTACGTCTGTCTCTGTATTCCGTTACGTGATAGATGGTTGAACCCTCGATCTCGACGCGGCCTGTGGAGAAGTTTCTCTGGAAGTTTGTGCAGTCATCCTGTGCATCCCAAAGGCACCATTCAGCCATTGAGAAGAGAGCGAATTCCTTTGCTTCGGAACTTTCATTTGTGAGGACTACCTGCTGGACTTCTCCGTCATAATCCTGGGGAACGAAAAAAGTGACTTCAGCCTTAAGGCCGTTCTTCTTACCTTCGATGATGGTATAACCCATACCGTGACGGCACTCATATTCGTCGAGTTCTGTCTTGACCGGAGACCATCCGGGATTCCAGACAGTGCCGTTGTCATTGATGTAGAAATAACGTCCGCCCATATCCAGAGGAACGTTGTTGTAGCGGTAACGCGTGATCCTTCTGAGTCTTGCATCCATATAGAAGCTGTAACCGCCTGCAGTGTTGGAGATCAGGGAGAAAAAGCCCTGATTGCCCAAATAGTTGATCCAGGGATAAGGTGTTTTTGGAGTGTTGATGACGTATTCTTTTCTTGAGTCGTCGAAATGCCCGAATTTCATGATTGTGCCTCCGTGGTAATATTTTTCAAAAGACTAATCCATTTTACACTATCCAAAAGCCCTTTAAAACATAATAAATATAAACATTCTATGTCTTATGTCATATTTTTGTGCAACTTTTCAAAACACGGAAAAGGCTGCCTCAAACATCTTGAGACAGCCTTGTAAAACATAAAGATACGATCTGTTGAACTGACGCTATTCTTCCAGCAGTCCCTTTTCGCTCAGCTGGTCCTCCAAAGCCTCCTCGGCCTCCTTGATGGATTCAAAAGAACCCTCGCAGTAAGGACCTACGACAGAGTTGAACGCATTGTTGAACGCATCGTCATCAGGACCGGTCATTACAGCCCCGGCATGCAAAGCCGAATCGAGAAGTACAGGATAAGGATTCTGGCCGCCGAGCCACTCGAGAGCAAACTTATCATCGGCCGCAGCTGCCGTCATGAGCTTGACGCTGTTGACGAACTCGCCGTTATTTACCATGTCCTTGAGGTTATCCTCATTGATGCAGACAGCCCTTACGATGTCTGCGGAAGTGGCCTTTTTGTCGCAGTACTTGGATGCCATAACCCATGAACCGCCGCTGTAATAACTTACGGGAGCCGTTGTTACGCCCCAGTCTCCGGCAGTGGGATTTACAGCCGTGCCCTCGCCGGGATTGAGACCAAGTTCATACTTGGCAAACTGCAGTGAACCCCAGTATGAGATAACCGTCCTGTCGGACATTGAGTTCTCCCAGGAATCAGTCCACTGCTCTGCGCGGAACGTAAGGTCCTCCTCATAGAGAGTCTTAGCATAATCGAAGAAACTCTCGATCTGGGGATCGATATTAAGGCTTCCGTCCATGATCCATCCGGTCTCGCGTGTGCTGAGGTAAGCCCTGTATGTCTCGGTATATCCGGACATCAGCTTTACGGAACCTTCGGAAGCGGTGTTTACTGTCCTTGCAGAGGCCAGAACCGCATCCCATGTTGCAAAGCTGGCGGCAATCTCATTCGGATCGGATGTTCCGAGATACTGCTCAGCCAGAGATCTTTCATAGAAAACACCGCAGGGGCAGGCCTTCCAGGCAAGTCCCTTGATTACGCTATCATCATCGCTGGCAAACCTGAGCGTATAATCGAACATGTTGGTAAGTTCGGAATAATCGATGCCGAGATCGTTAATGGCGATGGTATTGTCGGAAGCAAGATACTTTCTCGCATATGCCTCATCGCACGTGAAGATATCCGGTGCCTCGTTACCGTCCGAAAGAACAGCATCTAACTTCTCGGTATAAGAACCGTCGTTGTTCGATATCTCAATGAAATCGTAGTCATTTGCCGTAACTCCGGCATACTTCTCTGCAAGTCCGACAAACTCGGAATTGTGGCCGTAGATCATGATCTTACCGTCATCTTCGTCCTTGACCTCGGCTACCGTTCTCTCCTTGTAACCGTCGATGTCAGCCGGAGCTGCAGTGGTCTCCGTCACGGTAGGCTCTGTTGTCTGTTCTGAGCTTTCCGTCGTCTCATCAGTGCTTACCGTGGGATCAGCACCGGGCTTATCGCAAGCTGTGACGGCGCCGATGACCATAACAGATGACATCAACAGGGCAAACAGCTTTTTACTCTTCATCCTATTCTCCTCACAAATATTTTTTAATATTATACAAAGGTGCATTTTATAACACATTGCACAGAAGTTCAATCGCCTTCTGTGCAATGTTACAAAATCTTTGTGGCAATATCCGGTATGACCCTAACGGACTCCGGGAATCAAACGATAAGGACGGATGTTCCGTAACGGTTAAGGAACGCCTGATAAAGAGTGATGTCGATCTCGCTGCTGTAGACCTCGTTGTTTACAACACCGTATACGGTAATGCAGGCACCGTTTCCGCCCTCTTCAATATCAGAGCCTGCTCCTACATAGATCTTCTCAAATTCGGATGCGGACGGTGTCTTTACATTAACAATGGTTTCTGTCGTCTCTGTTTCAGTGGTTGTCTCGACAGTCTCATCCGTGCCTGCAGTAGTGGTAGTTACGGCAGGAGTGGGAATGTTCGCCTCTGCCTTGAGCTTCTCCGCAAGAGCTGACCTGAGAGCTTTTTCAAGGCCTGCAGGGTCTGTCGTAACCGAGGACAAGGTGACATACTGTCCCGAAAGCATGTCGAAGCTTGCAAAATCGATGACCGTGGACTCGTCTTCTTCGACTCCTATTACGTCATATCTCATGAAAATGGACAGAATGCGGCCGTTCGTCGTATACGAGAAGATAACACTGACAGTGTATTCATGTTCAACGACACCGGTAAGCTTTTGAGCAGCCTCTGCTTTTGAAATGACTCTGTTGTATGCGCCTTCGGCTTCCCTGTAGAAACCGTCGACAAGTATGTTTATCGCATTCCTGACGTTCTCATTTGCGGCATCGGTAACTACCAGTCTCTTTCCCTCAAATCTCGCGAGAAGCATGTCATCGCTGTCCGTGTATGCACTCTCGCTGAAATCCTCGAGCGTTACGGTGAAATCATCAGTAATGATATCGTCCGTATAATCGGAGAAATCAACACGTCTCGGGAGCGGTGTGGGAGAAGGCGTAGCCGTAGGCGTTGCGGAAGGAGTGGGCGCTGCCGTCGTCTCCTCGGTAGTCTCAGCTGTCGTCTCTGTCTCTTCAGAAGCCGTCGTCTCGGGCTGTGTGGTTATCTCTGTCTGGCTGGTCACAAAGGCATTTCCGAGATCGGATATCCCCTGACCGAGTTCATCTGTATTGATGGTGCATGCGGCGAGCATCGTGGTTGCCATGCCTGCCGAGATAAGTAAAGCTACGAGTTTGTTCCCTTCGATCTTCTTCATTTGGCTTACCTCCAAACCGTTTTATCATCTTTCTTATTCCCTATGCGGTAAAAAGCCGCATTAAGATTATTATATCCTACTTTGAGCTTATTCAGGCAAAATGATGTTATCCTTCCTGAGCGCAACAGAGAAGACAAGACCCTTTGCGGATGTCGCTCTTCTTATGACGATAAGACCCTCCGAACCGGCCAGGAACGCGAGCGCCGTCGCGGAATCGTTCTTCCTCTCCGGACTGAACGTCATCTCCATCGGCACCTGGGCTTTGGCGATTTTCTCGGCCGCATAGGATACGACCTCCGCACCGAGTTCTTCGGCGATACCCTTCACTATCTCGCTGTCCCTTGCGGTATATGAGGCAGCTACAACCGCAACGGCATCAGGATCCAGAAGGTGGTTTATCAGGGATTTTCTGATAGCCGGTCTGCAGTATGCGGGATCGGTCTTCACTTTTATCTCAATGCCAAGGCTTAATATCGAAGGAACGAGGATAAGGTTATTCTCATCATTTCCGGCTCCCAGATAAGTGCATGTGATAAAAACGGAAGGGCCGTTTTTCCCGTCTCTTGCAGCCTTGTACTGCCTGATGAAATCATCGCGCATATCATATGGATAGCTGTGGAGTGAATAGATCATCGGATCTATTACGGGGTCGGCGAAAACAACGGGAAGGTCCGTATACACATCGACTCTCTCTCCTGATCTTATCATCCGGTTTACTCTCTCGAGAGTCTCGGCGTTGTTGACTTTCATATTATATTTGGCAACGAGATTACCCAGATCATCCGTGATCTCTTCCTTGCCCTCAAATCCCGAGAAACAAAACGGACTCAAAGCCTTAACAACAGCGGAATAGACATTGTCGGTCCCCTTTTCGTACATATTGCTTCCGCGTCTTATAACCGCCGCAAAACGGCCTTCTAGCGACACGGCTATCACGGGAAGATCACGCGTCTTTTCGGAAATGGTCTCCACCATCGATCTGACCGCCGCTTCAAGCGGAAGGATCATTACTATCGCGCAATCCGTCTCATTCTCGGAGATGACAAAACTTCCGGTCATGAGTTCAGTCCCGGTAACGTGCCTTCCGCCGATCTCATTTATGAGCCTGCTGCCTGTTGTCATTGCCTTCTGGGATTTGCCGTAACAAATAACGTACATACACCGGGACCGCCTTTCATTCATCCTGTAATAACATTACCACTCTTCAACCGGATTCAATGCTAAAATAGTTCAAATTGTTGCGGAGGATATAAGCATGAAGATAGTGATCTTGGACGGTTCAGCGGCAAATCCCGGAGACATCTCCTGGGGAAGGCTCGAAGAACTGGGTGAAGTCATTGCCTACGACTATACGGCCAAAGAAGAACTAATAGAGAGAATGCAGGGTGCCGAGTGCGCCATTACCAACAAAACGGTATTCGACAGCGAAGTCTTCGACAGACTCCCGGATCTGAAGTACATCGGTGTCCTTGCCACGGGATATAACGTCATCGATCTGCAGGCTGCAAGAGATCACGGTGTCACGGTGACAAATGTTCCCGAATACGCGACATTTGCAACCGCACAGATGACCATGGCACTTCTCCTGGAACTGACAAATCTCGTCGGACTCCATACAGCTTCCGTCATGGAGGGCGAATGGTGCAGGAGCAGGCAGTTCTGCTATTTTAAAGCACCTCTCACCGAACTTGCAGGCAAGACATTTCACATAATCGGGCTCGGCAAGATCGGCAGGCGTGTCGCCCGGATAGCTTCGAGCTTCGGCATGACCGTGACCGCAACTCCTCATGACAAGTCTCTTATCGGAACAGTCGCGGACGAAAACGGCACATCCATCAGATGCCTGGACCTTGAAGAAGGCATCAAAAACGCTGACGTCATATCCCTCCACTGCCCGCTCACGGATGAAACAAGAGAGATAATAAACACGAAGACGCTCGCGGGATTTAAACGCGGTGCTCTTCTCATCAATTGCGCAAGGGGTCCCGTCGTAGACGAGAAGGCCATCAGGGAAGCTCTGGACAGCGGACTTCTGGGCGGATACGGTACAGACGTGGTCTGCGTTGAGCCCATGCTCGGGACAAATCCTCTTCTGGGCGCCCCCAACTGCGTTATCACCCCTCACATTGCCTGGACACCCGTCGAGACCAGGATCCGTCTCATCGATGCGGCTGCAGACAATCTCGAGGCATTCCTAAACGGTAATCCGATTAACAAGGTCAACTGACCGGCAAGACAACAAAAAATATCTGTAGAAACGCCGAGGGCATCCCGTTAGATCGGAATGCCCTCGACATGGAATAAGGGATAGATTAAGAAAATTGTCTTATTTTATCTGCATACGCATATTCCCCATTACGTATACAGCCTGATTTTAACAAGCATAAGGTTTTTGGTCAAACTATTTTTTCACTATTTTTTTGCTGTTTTCAATTGTATTGCAAATCCGGCTGCACAAAATGCAACAAGCACAAGCACTCTGACCAGTGAAAGACTCATTCCGACTCCGTCTCCGAGCATGTTTTTTTCAACGATCCCGGCGTACTCTCCTGTGGAAACCGCTGACCAGAGGACCGGTGCGAGCACACCCGATATCACCCTGGCACCCACAAATGCGGTAAAAAGACTTATAGTCCATTTTTGCGCGTAGTAAACGATCACACCTATAAGGAAGCCTGCGAAAAGACCTGCTCCGAATGTAACGACAATCCTCAGGGCATTGTTCGTCATCCTCTCGAAAAGAAAATTGAAGTCATCATAGAACCAGAAGGCGCAGACAATGGTAGTGATAGCAATCAAAGCCTTCATGTAAAGCCTGAACGCAAGTATGCCGAGTCCGACCGTGAACAATACCAGTATTACGGTCTTTGCAATGCCGTTCCATTCAATGCCCAACTCCGAAGTCAGGTTGATAAGGAACCTCCCGAGGACAAAACCGGCCACGCCTCCCGCTATGCCCAGGCTCAGCCGAAAGAGCTTATAGCCCTCAAAGCACATAAGACTTCCCGCGATTACCGCGATCACCGTGATCAAAACATCAGACAAGTTCCAATATCTCCTTTACTTCATCTATTCCCGTCGCGCTGCAGAGCCTGACCTTTATGGCAGCGGCTCCCGGAAGACCCTTTACGTAAAAAGGCATAACGCTCCGGAACTCCCTTACGGCCACTTCCTCCGGCAGATACTTTAACCGGCCTTCGAGTTCTCTGATCAGCATATTCCTGCGGTCATCCGCGTCTGGATACTTCGGCATCTCATCTCCGGCAAGGCCGGCCAGGATCTGCTCAAAGATCCAGGGATTGCCCCTCGCCGCCCTTCCGATCATGATGCCGTCACATCCGGTCTGTTCGATGATCTTCTTTGCCGATGCGGTATCCGTAATATCGCCGTTGGCATAGAAAGGAATGCCGTATTCCCTTACTGCCTCCCGCATTACGGCTATAGCCTCATTAGAGCTCTCCCCGTGATACATCTGCGGTCTCGTCCTGCCGTGAACGCATATCATGTCACAGCCGGCATCAGCCAGAGCTTTTGCAAAATCAGGTCTTCCCTTGTCATCCGCATTGAATCCGGTCCTGGTCTTTACGGTTACCGGCACATTCCTTGGCAGTCCTTGGGTAGCCTTCTTGCAAGCTCTTACAATGGCTGCAGCCTTTTGGGGCTCCTCCATGAGAGCGCTTCCTGACCCGGTCTTTACGACTTTGGGGACGGGGCATCCCATATTTATGTCTATGATCGACACTTCTTTCAGGACAGGCGTGTCCATTATGGTATCTAT
>CAMVGO010000072.1 GCA_947167045.1 uncultured Clostridia bacterium | reverse complement strand
AAAAGGTCCGTTTTACTTCAAGTTTTGCATTCTATTCAATTTTCAAGATCCGCGCATTTCCTTTGATTTTCGAGCACATTCGCAACGTGCCTCCGTCAAAGTGCTTGTAAAGGATATAACACAGAGTCGAATAAGTCAAGAAGTTTTTTCGTACTTTTTTGAATTTTTTTCAAAGTCGTCAAAACCTTTATTTGACTAAATCAGAAGTGCCGTCCGTATAACCCGTCTCCGCAGTTGATAAGACCGCCTTCCTGTCCTTTAACGCCACACTTTTTTACTCCTGTTTCCCGGATTTTGCAAGTACTTTTTTAGGAAGGTTATAAGAATGCCTGATAATGTGCTGTGCAGGATCCCCATCCGGACCGTCTTCTTCAAGCGCGGCAACCGTACAAACAAAGAACTGTCCCACAGGCCGGCCATTAATCTGATGAGACAGTTCTATTAAGTAATTGATTTTATATTGCTTTATATTATTTAAGGATTCGTGCAGTAACCCCTCTTGTCGAACTCATAGATCTTTCCGTCGATCCTGAACTTGACATCCTTAAGGTACCAGCCGTAGCTGTCTTCGTAGTACCAGCCCCTCGAATCCTTCTTCCAACTGTATCTTACCTTGTAAGTCCATTTGCCGTTCGGATCCAGACGGTAACCGTCGCAGTATTCGTTTGATGCCATAACGCCGCCGGACTTAAAGAAATAGTAATCACCGTCGACTATCTTCCATCCGGTCACCATTGCGCCGTTCTTCTCGAGATAATACCAGCTCCCGCCTTCCTGGAGCCAGCCTGTCTTCATGGCTCCCGAAGCTGCGAAGTAATACCATTTATCTCCGATCTTCTGCCAGCCCGTGACCATGGCGCCGGAATTGTTGAACCAGTACCACCTGCCGCCGATCTCATTCCAGCCTGTGACCATCGAGCCGTTCTGCTTGAAGAAATACCACTTGCCGCCGACCTGCTGCCAGCCCTTTGCCATAATGCCCGACTCCGGATCCAGGTAATACCATTTGCCGCCGTCTTTGAGCCACTTTGTCTGCATGACGCCCTGAATGTAGTAATAATACTCACCGCCTTCGAAGATCCAGCCGTCCTTAACAACCTCAGCCTGGTTGATTCCTATCGCAAAATCTTTTTCAGGCACGATGAAAGTGCCGCTCATCACGCCGTTTCCGTCATCGGTGAGCACATAACTTCCTTTCAATTCCGAATCGTAGAACAGTCCGAAAGTGGTGTTCATCCAACCTTCCGCATTTTTGAGAGTGAGGGTAGCCGTCTCACCCGGAGTAAGTGTTATGGGTGTGCCGTTTTTATCCAGCGAAAGAGCTATGCCGTTAACCATAACATCAGTCATGGCAAGATAACTGAAAGTTCCCCAGTAATTGGAGCAGTTTACCGTATTTGATCCGGGAGCATCGAGGAGCACGGGGCTGCTCGCATAGTCAGTCTCCATATCTTCATTACGGTCTTCGGCTAAAAGATACACATAGTAATCTGTTCCCCAGCCTGACAGATCAAGTGTAGAAGGAAGCGTGAATGTTCCCTCGCTGTTCAGGCCGAAAGAGCCTGAAAGCGCACTGTAGTATAAGATCTCCGTGCCTTCCGGCCCGTCTGCGTCGTATTCTTTATCAAGGATCAGAACAGACGCGGTTGTCGCATTTCCCGCGTTATCTCCTGTTACCTCATACGAAACGCTGATGCCGCTTCCGTCTGTCGTGACACTCCCGGGAACGATCTCCATGTCACCGTCAAAGAGAGTGAAGGCATAACGCGTGCCGATCGCGCCCATCTCTCCTGATACAGCCGTCGAGAACAGTATCCTGGACAGGTCTATGTTCAGAGCCGGCGCAACGCCGTAAGATATGGTCCGTCCACTGGAAGCCAGCTCGCCGTATTCGCCTACAAGACCGGCCTCATTGACACCGTCATGCGGTGTGCGGAGCCAGTATTCCCAGGAAACACCACCTTTGATCCTGCTGACAAAGTGCCTTTCCAGAGTACCGCTCCAATCGGTTTTGGTCGTCCACCCCGGATCTTCAGGAAATCCGTATTCTGGATTTGAGACGTCACCTGCATCAAGAAGGAATATCCGGTCGTTGATCCCGACAGTTTTTCCGTAGTAGTATGCGTTAAATGAGCCTTCGGGATAATCTTCACCACCCTCAAGATAACTTACGGGGATCGCCTCCCTCTCGATATCGGTAAAGGTCTCCGTCATGAAAGAACCGTTAAGTTTTGCCTGAAGAGAACTGCCATTCCACGCCGTGGAGCCTTCCGACCTGTTGTCGAAGCTGTCCGTGAAAAGGCCCCTTACACTGTCAATAAATACCGTCTTTCCTCCGAACTTCGTGGTCGAAGGCGCCAGTACTCTGAATTCTATCGGATAATTGTTGTCCTTTCCGAAATATGCCCAACTGCCCTGCCAGAAGCTGCCGGTCAATGGTTCGGGGGAAGCGAGCTTCGTAGTCGCAAGACACGTGTTGTCCTGATTCTTTGCCTCATCTGCGAAAACCGCAACGCCACCCGTGATCTGCGGGATGAATGCCATACTCATCGCTGCCGCAAGAGCGGATGCTGCGATCTTCTTTCCGTTTATGAATGATCTCATTTCGATCCCCTTTCTGGTTATCATGTGATATTCGATATCCTAATTATCATTTTTATATGATAACTTGAAAATCACCCATTAGTACCATTTTCGCGAAAATTCAGTTGTGCAGCTTTATTTTCACACCGCGCATTTCAATAAAAGAAGGCTGCCTCATAAACGAGACAGCCTCCGCATTCAATATGTTTTGATCAAACGCTTAAGGGTTCGAACAGTATCCTGCACTGTTGAAGTGATAGCTCTTGCCATCGATCTTCAGCGTCTGGCCCTGGGCAAACCATCCCTTGGTATCCTGGAAATACCAGCCCGTTGCGTCTTTCTTCCATGAAGCTCTCGGCTTGTACATCCACCTTCCGTCGGGATCGAGCCAGTAGCCGTCGCAGTACTCTTTCGCAGCCATGATGCCGTTGCTCTTGAAGAAATAGTCATAACCTCCTATCTTCTGCCAGCCCGTCTTCATGATGCCGTCAGTGCCGAAGTAATACCATTCACCGGATATCTGCTGCCAGTCAGTCTTCATTGCTCCGTCAGTTCCGAAGTAGTACCACTTGCCGGAGATCTTCTGCCAGCCTGTAAGTACATATCCGTCATTGCCGATGTAGTACCATTTATTTCCGTTCTGCTGCCAACAGCCTTTCTTCATCGCGCCTTCGCCGTCGAAGAAGTACCACTTGCCGGAAACCTGCTGCCAGCCTGTCTTCATTGCTCCGTCGGTACCGAAGTAATACCATATGCCGCCGATCTGCTGCCAGCCTGTGAGCATAATTCCGTCATTACCGATGTAGTACCATGCTTTTCCGTTCGGCTGCCAGCATCCTGTCTTCATGGCTCCCTCGCCATCAAAGAAATACCACTTGCCTCCGACCTGCTGCCAGCCTGTCTTCATTACTCCTTCGCCGTCAAAGAAATACCACTTGTCCGAGATCTGCTGCCAGCCTGTAACCCTCTTACCGTTGGTTCCGAGATAGTACCAGGAAGTTCCTACTTGCTGCCACTTTTTGAGCATGTCGCCATCGCTGTTGAACAGATACCAGGAACCGGATATCTGCTTCCAGCCCGTAACAGGCGTATCGCTCATATCATAGTAGTGCCATGCAGTGCCTTCCTGGATCCAGCCGTTCATCGGCATCGTGGACGGAGCACTGAGCTCGTAGAGATGGCTCGCATAATCGGTTTCCTTATCTCCGTTTATATCCTCAGCAAGCAGATAGACATGATATTCCGTTCCCCAGGTCATAAGAGAAAGAGAAGACGGGAAGTCGAATTTTCCCACGGAATTCTTCGCATATGTGCCTTCCAGTTCCGCATAACTGATAATGTTTGCGTTATTGGTATTGCCGTAAGTGAAAGCCTCATCAAGGATAAGGACTGAAACACGTGTCGCATTGCCGGAATTCTTTCCCGATACCGTATAAGGAACGGTTATCTTTGAACCGCTGAGGCTCGCATTCTGTCCGCTCTGCAAGGCTATGGTGATATCCGAATCCTCGAGCGTGAGCTTGTATTCCGCACCGGCGGTGTTGAATTTGCCTGATACGAGTGTGGAGAAGATCACCCAGTATTTGTTGACGTTCAGCGCAGGAGCAACTTGAACGGCGGCTGTACTGGTAGTCGTGACGTTGAAAGTGCCGGATTTGTCTACAGAAGCTACACTGTAGTTGTTATCTTTACTCGAATTGCGAAGCCACCAGCCTGCCGCCTTTCCTTCCAGATTATTCTTTGCATGATTTTTACCGCCGCTGATGTGATAACCATAGTCCCTGTTCGAGATATCTTCCGCGTCGATGACAAAGACCTTCTCTCCGTTAAGCGCAGTGTAATAGCCGTACCTGTCCTTGCACCATGCACCTACTTTTCCACTTCCCGAAGTTCCCTCGGTCAGAGCATAAGAACTGACATAGTTCAATGAAAGAGCCTGCTTCTCCAGATTAGTAAAGCCATCAGCCTTATTGAGGAACTTGTCTCCGTTAAGACCTGTCTTAAGATCGCTGTATTGCCATTCATTTGCTTTTTTCGCACCCGCATTGGCCACTTTATCGGCATCGAAAAAGTCCTGATACAATGTGCGGTCGCTGTCCAGGAACAGTGAATCCACACCGAATCTGTTAACAGCTTTGCCAAGAACGCGGAATTTGATGGGTGTACCGTCATATTTTCCGAAGTACACATAGCTTCCTTTCCATGCGGCACCTGCTGAAGAAGGAGCAGTCGGGTTGGCGATCTTTGAAGTGCTGAGGCATGTGTTGTTGATGTTTTTGGAAGCCAGAGCATAAACCGTATCGTCTGATACGATCTTCGGGAAAAGCGCAATGCTGACAGCAGCAGCAAGGAGTGATGCTGTGATCTTACGGCCGTTAATTCTCATCTTTTCTTCTTCCCCGCTTTCTTTTTAGCTTTTATCTCCGCAGCGTGCTTGATGCGGTTGATCCGTACCCAAAGCACAATGTTCAATACTATTATAAGCAGCATGAAGCCGCCGATGATACCCGAAATTACGGGATTTTGCTTAACAAAGAGTTCGAGAGGGGTTCCCGCGGTATTTCCGTCACCGCTGTCACCGTCTTCATCCTCTTCCGGAACCGGTGTGGGAGAAGGCGTAAGCTGCGTGAGGTCGTAGCCGTCGGGTTCGTCGCCGGGATTAATGAGCGGGTCGAACTGAGGCTGCTCGGATGCGGGAGCATTGACATACTTATAGTCTCCCGTGGTACCGTATACTCTCGTGACCGGATCGGACTCCCAGCACGCGAGATTGCCGTATGCCGTGACGGAAGCGAGATACATGGTCGTATAGAAGTAGTATTCCTGCGGTATACCGCAGATGGAGATCATGAGCTCGTGACCGTTCTCGTTTACCGTATAGATCGTAAGGCCCTTGCCTGCCTGTGACGTGGTTCCCGTCTTGCCTCCGATGACGGCGGAAAGATGAGAATCCGTGCCGTTGGCTGTTTTCGAAGCGAGCCAGGGGTCGTATAGCAGATAGTTGGAATTTTTAACGTAGCTCCATGCGTCAGCCTTGTGCCTGTTGGTGGCAACGAAAACATGTGAAGGCGCGCTGATGAGCGTGTTGAAATCAGGGTTTTCTGATGCTGCCGCCATTATGAGCGCAAGGTCATAGGCTGTCGTGTAGTGATTGTCGTCAGGAAGTCCGCACGCGTTTACGAAATGCGTACCCTTACATCCCAAAGTATCGGCTCTGAGGTTCATGAGGACCGCAAATGCCTCGAGTTTTCTGGATGATACGATGTGGTCCTGTGTATCCTTCAGTGTATCAAGAAGATACTGCGCATTTACTCCGTCCTTGTTTACCGCGGAGCCTCCTGCCGGATACTTTTGGAAGAATGCCTCGATGCATCCTTCGCCCAGTGCGTTTGCCGCATCATTTCCCGAAGGAAGCATCAGACCGTAAAGAAGTTCGCTTACCTTGACCTTCTCGCCCTCGAGAACACCCATGAGGGATGAATCGGCATCGAGATCCGCGAGAGCCGAAGCGTTGACCGTGATCTTTGCAGCGGTATCGAGATATTCAAGACTCAGCATGCATGTCATTATCTTGGTCATGGAAGCCGGATAGATACGGTCATCAGGATTCATGCTGATAACGATATAACCGGTTGTCTTGTCGTATACGCAATAAGATGCGCAGTGAACGTCGCCCAGCGCCGGGACCGGGATATCGGGCTGGCCGACATCGGCGGAAACGGTCTTTGCGGGCAGCAGGAACATTGCTGCCGAGAAAACAAGAAGAGCCGCAGCGATGGTTACCGCCGCGGTTCTTATCATGGAAACTGTTAATTTCTTAATGTTCATCAGGTATCGTCACCTTCGTCGTTGCTGCCCGAACCGTCTTCGTCTTCAGCGTCTGCCGGAGCCGCTATGCCGTCTGCTTCTATCTCGGCCGCCAGCGTATCCGCAAATGCCTGGACCTTCTCGGCGTTGGGGCTTAAACCTTCTTCACCTGTTTCTGTAACAACCGGGGTTTCTCCGCCGTCAGATGAAGGAGATTCCGGAGAACCTTCCGTTCCCTCAGCCTCCTCTTCCGGCTCCTCCTCTTCCCTGTCGGTGAGGGCAAAGTCAACGACGGAAGCATTGGACTTCATGAGCTTGACGCCCGAAGTGGCTCTGGAAAGCGTAGGGATCTCATCGGCTCTTACCCTGATGATGACGCCCTGGCTCGTGATGATGAGAAGATCGTCTTCGTCAGTAACGGAAACCGTACCGCAGAGTCTTCCGGTCTTCTCGGAAACCTTATATGTGATGATGCCCTTACCGCCTCTGGACTGGACGCGGTAATCGTCGATCCTGGATCTCTTTCCGTAACCCTTCTCGGAGATAACGAGGATCTCACGGGCGGGATCGACGGGCTCCATGCCTACGACCTCGTCGTCATCGGCAAGCCTCATGGCTCTGACGCCCGTAGCGCCTCTGCCCATGTCACGTGCATCGTCGGAATTGAATCTGACGGACTTACCTGCCGCGGATACGACGATGACTTCCTGACCCGCCTTCGTGAGCTGAACAGC
Organism: uncultured Clostridia bacterium; assembly: GCA_947167045.1. Lineage (GTDB taxonomy): Bacteria > Bacillota > Clostridia > Saccharofermentanales > Saccharofermentanaceae > Saccharofermentans. Next base: position 1,745 of record CAMVGO010000072.1, on the reverse strand, counting down.
AACAACGCTGTCTCCCTCACGTATCTTTGTGGCGATAAGGCCGTTCCTGTTGATGTTTGCGTATTTGTCGATCGAAGTCTTCTTGATGACACCGAACTTGGTGACCATCGTGAGGTAGAGATCCTCTTCATCGAAGCTGTCGATCGGGATGATGTTCCTTATTGTCTCTCCGTCATTGAGGTTCAGGAGATTGACCAGCGCCGTGCCTCTTGCCGAACGTGATGTCGTCTCGGGGATCTTGTAGCCCTTGATCTTGAATACACGTCCCGTATTCGTGAAGCAGAGCAGGAACTTGTGCGTGGTGGTCGTGATGATCTTCTCGACATAGTCCTCTTCTCTCGTGGACTGGCCGGAGATGCCTCTGCCGCCTCTGTGCTGAGCCTTGTATGTATCAACTCTCTGGCGCTTGATGTAGCCGAAATGGGTAAGAGTTACAACGATGTTCTCTTCAGCGATCAGCGACTCGTCATCGATATCCTCGAAAGAGCCGTTGATGATCTCGGAGACTCTCGGAGTAGCGAACTTGTTCTTGATCTCCGTCATCTCGTCCTTGATGATCGTGTCAAGGAGATCCTTGTCTGAAAGGACTCTGTGGAAGTATTCGATCTCTTCGGTGAGAGCCTTGATCTCTGCTTCGAGCTTCTCTCTCTCGAGTCCCGTGAGACGTCCGAGTCTCATGTCGACGATATGCTGTGCCTGCTTGTCGGTAAGGCCGAATCTCTCGCACATACGGACCTTGGCCTCAGCCTCGGTGCGTGATGATCTGATGATGGCAATGATCTCGTCGATGTAATCCATCGCGATGAGGAGACCTTCGTCGATGTGCTTCTTTGCCTCATCCTTCTCGAGATCGTACTGCGTGCGGCGTGTAACGACGTCTTCCTGGTGCATTATGTAGTAATGCAGCGCTTCTCTCAGGCCTACGAGCTTCGGCTCAAGCTTGCCGTCCGCGTCGGGTACGAGCGCGAGCATGTTTGCGCAGCAGGCATCCTGGAGCGAGCAGTTCTTGTAGAGCTGGTTGAGAACAACGTCAGCGTTTGCGTCCTTCTTGAGTTCGATAACGATACGTACCTGCTCGTTACGGTCGGACTCGTCTCTCAATCCGGAGATGCCTTCGACCTTCTTCTCCTTAACGAGATCGGCCATGCGCTCGATGAGCCTTGCCTTGTTGACCGCATAAGGAATGTCGTGGATGATGATCCTCGTCCTGCCTGCATGCTCTTCGATCTCGGCATGGGCACGTACCATGATGCGGCCCTTACCTGTAAGATATGCCTCCCTGATGCCCGATGTGCCGAGGATTGCTCCTCCGGTCGGGAAGTCAGGTCCCTTTACCACCGTCATGAGTTCGTCAACGGTAACGTCAGGGTTATCCATCATCATGATGCAGCCGTCGATTACCTCGCCCAGATTGTGAGGCGGGATATTTGTAGCCATACCTACGGCGATACCTACGGCGCCGTTTACGAGGAAGTTCGGGAAACGTGAAGGAAGCGATACAGGCTCCATCTCGTGTTCGTCGAAGTTAGGACGGAAATCAACGGTATTCTTGTTGATATCCCTCATCATCTCAAGAGCGATCTTCTCGAGTCTTGCCTCCGTATAACGGTATGCAGCCGGCGGGTCACCGTCGAGTGAACCGAAGTTTCCGTGACCGTCTACCAGAGGATGTCTCAGCGAGAAATCCTGTGCGAGTCTTACGAGAGCATCGTAAACAGACGCGTCACCGTGAGGATGGAAACGTC
>CAMVGO010000071.1 GCA_947167045.1 uncultured Clostridia bacterium | reverse complement strand
GAAGCATATCAGAAGCGGCTTTGACCTGGGGTTCCATTCTTGCGACTGCCTCTTCACCGCCGATAAAATCGAGGGCGTTCTGGTAATCAAATGTAATCATCTTACTGTTCTCCTTAAGGGTTAATTCAAAAATCATACAGAGTATACACCCGTAAAAATCGATTTTCGAGTATAATTAAGTCAGGATTTTATTATATTTGGCAAGGATTATACGATGTCTGACATATCGATCGCTGAAAGCAAGATTCAAATACTCTATCTGGTCGACAAAGCCCCGGGCGTAAGCTACCATCTCCTCAGGGAAAAGTGCATGGAGCTTCTTTATTCAGATTTCTTTACATTCAGCAGAGCTTATGATGAGCTTATCGCCGGAAATCTTATGGATAAGCGCAAGTCAGGCGATTTCACGGGTGAAGCCATCGGCTCTACCGAGAACCTTACTATAACCGACGGCGGGAAAGCCGTATTAAACGACCTTATCTCATCCCTCAGCGCTCCCCTGCTCGCCCGTCTTGACGAGACATCCGGCGAGATAAAGAGTGCCATGGCAGAAAATTCAGTAAGTTCGGCATCCATGGAACCTACGGAAGACAACAGATTCCGCGTGATCCTGAGCTATACGGGCGACGAAAAGCCTTTTACGGCCACCATTACCGTAGAAGACGAGAAGACAGCAAAAATGCTCTGCCAAAAGTGGAAGAACACCTGTTCCAAAGCATCAGAAGAACTGATCAGGCTCATCAGCGAAGGCTGATGCAAAAATTCCCAAGCAACTGAATCATTCATTTCTTAAGGCTTTTCGGCCTTAGTTTTACTTTGCATCTATCTCGACGATAAGGAATTCTCCGGGCTGGAGAATATGGCGGATGTGCTCATATCTCATCTTACGCTCGTTTATGAGCCTGCCTTCTTCGTCGTAGCGTCTTACTATGCTGTCGGAACGTCCGAGTTTGTTGTCGTTGATAAGGAAGCTCTGCTGCGTGGTGGTCGGGTTGGAAATAACAAGATATGACTTGCCTCCCTTGTTGTAGCATGCAGATGTGATATTGGACATAAACTGTTCGACGCTGACCGGAACATCCTTATCAAGCGGCTCCTTTATGTCGATATAAAGCTCGTCGTATCCCGCAAATCCGGTGGTAAGCGAAGAAACAGTCATCATGTTTACGAATTCCCTGTCTTTAACGAAAATGCCGCTCCCCGTATATGATGAAGGTACGAAGTTGACCGAGGCGTCGAAAAGGAACATCTCGGCAAAATCGGCTTCCTGGGTCATTATCGCCGATACTATCTTTCCGCAGTTGCTGCCATCGGTATCTAATACGTAGATATACTCACCGACATTGTTGCCGGAAACGATATGGGGTGTCTGATACTGCGCGATGACATAACTGGTGTTGATATTGTCGATATAAGTTGCCGAGCTGTCGTTGGCGGTCAGCCTGACAGCCATCGTATGGTTGTCGGCATCAGACATCATGGAACCGCCGCTGTATTCCATGCCGTCAAGGAATACGGTCTTATCCTTGATGTCACTGAAATACTCTGACTGCGTAAACATCGAGATAACGTAATTCACATAAGAAGATTTCTGCAGGTCGCTCTTAAAGACCTTGCTGCTGTCGCTGATCTCAATGTAGAATCTCGTAAACTGTCTGCTCCAGGGCAAAGCTGTGCCGTTCTCGATCCTTCTTCCGCCGTATTCGGACGTCATGGAACCGCACATATACTCAAGGAGTTTGTCTACATCGCCCTGATTCACATATGGTCCTATAACGAGCCAGGGTGACGAATTGCACTTTTTTACGAGTCTGAAACAGTCCTCCAAAGAAGCGGTTACAGACTGTCCTGCATAAGAAGGAACGACTTCGGCGTCGGAAACTCCTGTTACGGATCTGCTCGTCGTTCCTGTAAGAGCCCTCGATACGGAATCCTCGCTCATGAGATATAGCGATGTCTCAGCAAAACCGTCGCATCCGATGTTGAGGTTGTTGAGCCTTACCGCGGAAGGATTTCCGGATGCCAGAGTGTCAGCATAATACTGCGGTATCCCGGCAGAATCATAATTGTCAGGACCCAGATAGATGTCATCGATCAGGATCGAGCCGGAGCCTTCAAAGGCAATATTCAGGCTTATCTCGGAATCATCGGTCATCTGATCGGTTACAGCGAAAACATAACTGAAATATTTATAATTTCCTCCGACCTGGGTAAGTTCGAAGCCGTATCTTCCGAACTCCTCTCCCTCAACCCAGCAATAAACCTTATCCGGCGCATTGTCAGACATCGCATAAAGGCTTAAGCGGTAGAATGTTCCCGGGATAAAGTTATCCGCAGCGGTTCCCTGAAGTTTCTGTGTCATGGCATGAACACCGGTACCGCTTCCGGACAATCTGGCGCCGTTCTTTCCGCTGTATGATCTGTCTGAAACTATTACCGCGGTGCCTCTGCCGTATATATCCCATGCTGAAGTATCAGAAACCGACCAGTCATCGCCTTCGTCGACGGCTGCGCTCACCGATCCGCTCGCGGCTTTCTGGGAGTGGCCGATTATCAGGATATCGTCGGCTATAACATCGACACCTTCAAGTTTTCCTTCGAGTGCAAGTTCCGAGAGGATCTGTGATCTGTAGATCTCCTTGCCCGAATCGTAATAGACCTTGTCTCCTGAAACTCCGATTATCTTCTCTATGACTACGTTTTCGGATGTGATCGCCGCGGTGTTGCCTGTGAGGAGATTTACCGCAAATGCTTTCCTGTCCGCAGTTCCCACGATAATGAGTCCTGTATCCGTAAGATATGCGCTGCTGATTTCCGCACCGGTGGACTTAGCTATCTCATTTTTCTCCAGAATAAATCCCTGCTCACCGGAACTGACGATCACGGCTCTTGAGCGGTTTACTACGAAGCAGTATCTGCCGTCCGAAGCACAGGCTTCAGGCTTTTCATCTTCCGTGAGCCATTCTTCCTGACCGACCGGTTCAAAGACCATGCCGTTCGTTGATGAATAGATATTTCCCTCAATGTCCGTCGCCATCAGTCTCTTTCCGTCAGAAACAAAAGCCGTCGCATTTGAGTTCGGGAGCGAAGAAAGAGCTGCTCTGCCGTTCATCACCGATATCACCGTTCCGTCTGTGTAGCAAACGGCAAATGCCTGTCCGGTGCTGCCGATGCCGCAAAGAACGGTATCGGGATCGTCAAAAACAGGAGAATAGACAAGAACAAGATTCCTGCCGTCCTGAGAAGTATAGATCGAACCTGAAAGCGTTACCGCGATGATGCCGGAATCGTTTGACGCGATCTTTGCAAAACGCTCGTCACTCTCCACGACACCTGTCAACTGACTGTTCGTAACATCGTAGATGAGTCTTCCATTCTCAGTCAGGGCCACTGCGGTGTTGCCGAAGAAAGCCATCTCACAGATGCGGTCCTCATCCCAGAGATCCTTTGCATCGATTATCGGGCTTACGACACCGAGTTTCGCAGGCTTAAAACCCGTGACCTTTCCGGTGAACTTCTCGCTCATGACACGCTCACTGTCGATGGATATGATGCGGGCCGTATCTCCGCTGCAGGATGCCGTATCGTAACCGGCTGCCGCAACGGCATCAGGCGTCAGGAAGACGCTGTTCTCGGATGCGCCTGCCAGAAGCATGCTCGTATAATCCGTCGAACTCTCGAAAGATGCGTCCCTGACGATATTGATATTCGGGATGACATCGCAGTTTATGCCGACACCGCCGTATGTGTCGCCAGCCTTGTCTGAAGTTATCGCTATCTCGCAGAGCTCCGATCTTAAGCCGAATATTCCGACATAACTCAACACTATAACGGCCATGACCATTACAACGGCGACCACGACCATTCCGGCCGCAAATCTTGTCTTCCTGGTGATACCGAACATCAGACGGGCATGCTTCTTCATTTCTGCACCTCTATTCCGTCAGCTTCGGTTATAGCCGGCATATCGTTTCCGGCTTCATTTCCGGTTTTGCTCTCAGCATTGATCTCATTAACGGTTTCAGCATCGTCTGCCTTCTGCCCTTTTTCTTCTTCCGTCTGCTTCGCATTCTTTCTCTTCACATTGACCAGATATGCAAAAGCCAGTACGGCAACAGGCATGAAGATCATTGAGGAAGTATTGATACCCGATGAAATGGCAGACCTTATGTTGTCGGGAACATTGAACGTCTCGATCATCATGAAATTAGCAATGCCGGAACCGAAGATATTGAATACCATGTGAAGTATTACCGGCGCGATCAGGCTGTCAGTCAGATAATAGCAAGCGGCTATTATGATGCCGCAGACGATAGCATAGCCGATGTGTACCGACAGACCGTGCATGATGCCGAATCCTAAAGCGCTCAGAAGGACAGATACCCACGGTCTGAACCCTTTTCTGAGGTTCCCGAAAACAACGCCTCTGAAAGTCATCTCCTCGGATACGGGGACGATAAAACAAAGCGTAATGACATAAAGCAGTTTATCCCAGATGGGTACCACTGTCTGGGAAACAGAAGCAAATCTGTTAGTACTCTCGCGGTAATCCGCGACCGCTTCCTTGAGCGACTCAAGATATACGGAGATCCTGTCTGCAACAATAATGTAGAGCATAACGAATCCCAGCATGCCGAGAGCCACTATGATCAGCGCCGCAACCTGGTCTGCAGTAAGCCCGGCCATCTTGAAGAGAGGCTCTTTCTTAGCAGAACTCAGCTTGTTCACGATGAACATGACAATAATGACGCCGATCGAAACCAGGAAATTGGACGTTCCTTTGTAAACACTCCGGTCTATGTTAAGGAAGATAAGCGCATAGAGCACGACATAATCGACGGCAAGAAAAAGGACCAGCCCTAAGGCGGCCTTAAGTATTGCTTCGACCCTGATCCAAGCCTTTCCCCAAAAAGTCATCTTTACTTCTGATCTCCGGAAGAAACTCCGTTCTTTGCCCTGGTCTCCGGAGCCTGAGCCCCGTAATATCTTCTCATGAAGAATACAAAGGCCTTTTCAAGCTCTTCGCCGTCTTTGATCGAATAATAGACTCTCTCACCGTTATCTCCGATAGCCGTGCGCATGATGACAAGTTCGGGCTTCGTGTGGCTTCCGTCATCAGGCACATAGTTGTACATGACGACATACTCGGTCTTCATGAGAGTGAAAGAATCAATGCGCGACATATAGTAATCCTTCTTGCTGTAAGGATCGCGCATGACTATGAGCTCATCACTCCGGCTCTCTTTAAGATGCTCGCCCGCGAGCTTGGCCTTGCGGTCCTTCTCGAGAGCGATCTTTTTCTTAAAGCCGGTGGGCTTGTTACTCGTCTTCTGATTCTTCATCGTCGCCGTAAAGCTCTTCGCAGAGCTTGTCATAATAATCGTAGATAACGTCAGCTTCCTTGTCGACGATATTCTCGAGCAGGACCTCGCCGCCCTTGTCAACAAAACGCATTATGACGTACTCAGCCTCTTCCTCATCACCTTCAGACTGGATGATAAGTACAACATAGGTCTTTCCGTTGAAGAGAAACGTGCTCTCGACAACTGCATTTGTTGTCTCGCCTGTAACCTCATCCTTGAGTTCTATAACTCTGTCACCCTCATCGTCCAACTGTGCGATCGCATCTATCAGCTCGTCCTTGGGTCCGATCTCGGGATTAAGATTGTTATCGTCAGCCATAAGTATTCTCCTTGAATGTAAAACTTTGCTATTATCGCTAAAATTATAATATTTTATTATAACAAACTATCGAGCAACTTGCTTGCAAGGGTTGCGAGTTGTTTGTTATATAGTGAGCGAAGCGAAACTAATATAACAAACTATCGAGCAACTTGCTCGCAAGGGGTGCGAGTTGTTTGTTATATAGTGAGCGAAGCGAAACTAATAAAACAAACTATCGAGCAACTTGCTTGCAAGGGTTGCGAGTTGTTTGTTATATTGCGGGCGCAGCACGCAACTATAGCATATTAAGGTAATCCTGGAGGATTATCTCTGCCGCCACCTGGTCTATTACCGCCTTCTGTTTCTTGGCCTTTATGTTGCTCTCGTGAAGATATCTCGAAGCGAGGACCGTCGTATAGCGTTCATCCTTGTATACAGGCTCTATCCCGCACAATCCGGCAAGAGCCTTTCCGAATTCCTCAGCCTTTTCCTGCGTTTCGGACCTGGTGCCGTCTGTCCTTGCCGGCCTTCCGATGACGATGGCGTTAACGCCCATTTCCTTTATGATCTCGCATATCCTGTTCAAGGCCCACTCGGGATCAGTGCCGTTCCAGTTAACAGTCTCGATTCCCTTGGCTATGACTCTCAGTTCATCGGATACCGCGACGCCTATGTGCCTGGTACCGAAATCTATACCCATTACTCTACCCTTTTCTTTTCCCATGGATCCTGTCTCCGTCACTTTCCAAAAAATAAGGCGGCATAAGCCGCCGGTTCCGCTTATCAACGGTATCTTAAACTATCTCAGAGTCTGGAGCAATAATCGTTGATGATAACCTCAAGGAGCTCGTCTCTGTCAATACGCTTGATGAGACCTCTGGCTCCCTTATAGTTGGTGATATAAGTCGGATCGCCGGAAATAAAATATCCGACCAGCTGATTGATGGGGTTATAACCCTTCTCCTTCAGAGCGCTCAAAACATACGACATCAGCGCATGTACATCAGCCGTTCTATCACCGGATAAATCAAACTTGCATGTATTGCTGTCCACAAAAACCTCCAAACGAAGTATCTTTCGATGTATTCATTTTATCACAGTGGTTGTTAAATTTAATTAAGATTTGATAAATTTGGGGACAATACTGCTTATTTTGGCGATTCTGCTACATTAAACGGACTTATCAACGTCGAAATGACACCAGACTCACATTCAGGTATTCACCTGCATAATGCAGTTTCCGTCTTCCGCGCCGCTGATAACGCCCTTCAGGATCGAGCCGCGCTCACAAATGCCCGGACCGCCATTCAAAGTCACGTAAGTCTTTATATAGTTCGCCGTGTAGCCTTCCGCGATCAACACACCGTCTTTCTCTTCGATCTTCTCGGCAAGGACTTCAGCAGGCTTGCCGGTCATTCCGACAGCAAACTCAGAAGCAAGCCTGTCGGACAGTTCGATCAAACGCTTTGCACGCTCTTTACGCACGGACATATCGATCTGCGGCATGTCAGCCGCCTTCGTGCCTTCGCGCACCGAATACGGGAAAACGTGTATCTTCGCAAACCTGAGTTTTTCGGCATAAGACATTGTCTCCGAAAATTCCTCTTCGGTCTCTCCGGGGAACCCTGTGATGATATCAGTAGTAAGCGACATGTCAGGGAATTCGGCTCTTAAGGCCTTTACCCTTTCTTCGTATTCAGCCGTCGTATACTTCCTGTTCATACGCTTTAAGACAGTGTCTGAACCTGACTGGAGCGAGAGATGGAAGTGCGGGCAAAGATGTTTAAGTTCCTTAAGACCGCTGATGAATTCAGGTGTCATTGACTTGGGTTCCAGTGAGCCGAGTCTTAATCTCTCAAGACCTTCTATGACATCGATCTTCTTCAAAAGATCCAAAAGGGCAGTTATGTCTCTTCCCTGGTCCTTGCCGTAAGAACAAAGGTGGATGCCGGAGACGATTATCTCCTTAAAGCCGTTCTCTACAAGATACTCTGCTTCCCTGATGCATGACTCTTCAGAACGAGAGACGACCCTGCCCCTTGCATAAGGGATAACACAGTATGTGCAGAAGTTGTTGCAGCCGTCTTCTATCTTTATGAAAGCCCTGGTTCCTTCAGGAGATAAGACTGTGCCGAAATCGTGATAAGTATCGGTCTTGCTGACTTCAGGCCTTGTGTGGCTCGTAACGTGCGTTAACTCTTTGTTTTCGCGCGCTGCCAGGAACTCTTCGACCTTTGCTACGACAGTATTCTTGTCCCTGGTTCCGATGACAATGTCGGCTGCAACATTACCGTTTTTTAACTCCGATGCACATCCCATCGCAACGATAACAGCATTGGGGTTGTTCTTTGCCATTCTCCTTAACATCTGGGACGACTTTCTGTCGGCTTCGCCTGTAACCGAACACGTATTTACGATGCATACGTCAGCCTCCTCCGGCGACGACACATTCTCGTGCCCATTATCAAGAAACAGGCGCCTCGCGGCGTCTGTCTCATATTGGTTAACTCTGCATCCTAATGTAAGAAAGTAGACTTTCATTACTGTCTGATCTTGATGTGTGTTTCCCTGAGCTGCTGCTCTGTTACTTCGCCGGGAGCGCCGCAGAGGAGATCCTGGGCATTACCGTTCATCGGGAATGCGATGACTTCTCTGATGTTCTCCTCGCCTCTTAAGATCATGATCATACGGTCAACGCCCGGAGCCATGCCGGCGTGCGGCGGAGCACCGAACTGGAATGCGCTGTAGAGCGCGCCAAACTTTGTCTTGAGTTCGTCTTCGGAATAACCTGCGATCTCAAAGGCCTTCTTCATGATCTCGAGGTCATGGTTTCTTACTGCGCCGGATGAGAGCTCGATACCGTTGCAGACGATGTCGTACTGGTAAGCGAGGATCTCTTCAGGTTTCTTTGTATTGAGCGCTTCGAGGCCGCCCTGAGGCATGGAGAAAGGATTGTGAGTGAAGATGTACTTCTTTGTCTCTGTATCCCATTCATACATCGGGAAGTCGTTGACGAAGCAGAATCTGAAAGCGTTCTTCTCGATGAGGTCGAGTCTTGCGCCCAGTTCGTTTCTGATCTTGCCTGCACACTCGTTTGCGCGTGCCTCGTTGTCAGCGATGAAGAAGATCGTATCGCCTGCCTGGAGGCCTGCAAGATCTTTAAGTTCAGCCTTCATGTCATCAGGAATGAACTTGTCGATAGGTCCCTTGTAGCTCATGTC
>CAMVGO010000070.1 GCA_947167045.1 uncultured Clostridia bacterium | reverse complement strand
CTCATTCTATCGCAACTCCGAAAACACTCCCGGATGTGGTTCCTACGACAAGCATGCCTTCGTATACTATCGGAGAAGCCTCGATACAGATACCCGATGCGGTCTCGTTTGATTTGCCGAGATTCCTTCTGGTCTGTATGTAAGTAATTCTCCTCTCCTTGGGGTCGACCCCCGCTTCAGCGCTTATCATGTGTATCTGGCCAATCGAATCGCAGATAACGATGTAAGCGTGCCCCTCTGAATCGTAGAAATCAACAGGCGAGCTGTACGAATAGATGTTCATATTATATTCCCAAACCACGGTACCCAAGTCCTTGTCATATGCAACAACTTTATTACCGCTTGCAAGCCCGTTTGTCATACTAAATGAAAAAATAACCAGATTCGATATGGAATCTTTGCCGATAATCGGGTTGCCGAAGCATCCGCCGCTCTGGTCGGAATCAGATGATTCACCGTTATATGTGTAACAGGGTTCTGATGACTGCCATACAGTCTCACCCGTAAGGCCGTTGACCTTATAGATGTATGCGGCACCGCAGTATTCGCCGGTTCCGCCCTGGTTATCGACCTCGGTACCGACATAGACGTACGGTACTCCGCCCTCCTCATTTACGACCGGAGTGATATCCGAATCATCGCCCAATACTTTAGTCCAGACCATGTTGAGCGTGTTGAGATCGAGGCAGCAGAGATTCATTGTATTGTCGACAAAGTATCCGTAGTTGCCGTAAACGGCAATTGAGCTCTCGACTCCCATGTGGGATCCGACGTTGTCATCAAAGATATATCTGTAACCGGTAACAGAAGGCGATAAGGACAGAGTACCTGCAGCCTGGTTGTAATTCGTGTTCAGGTCAAACGTGTAGATAATGCCGTTCTCACAGGGCCAGATAAGGGTATCCGTCTCTCCGCTTACGATCGGGGATGAATCGAACGCATCCCAGTTGCTTCTGTACGCGCCGTCTTCTGAACCGTCATAAGAATAAAGCAGCGTGCCGTCTATCAGTGAGTAGATATACATTCCGAAAACATTTCCGCCGTTGTTGTCAGTCTGACCGACGTAAAGGATGGGATATCCTCTCGGATCGAGAGCGGGCGTGCCTTTTATCGAAGCTCCGACATCGATCGGGTCTCTTGTCTGTTCGCCGTTCTGAAGATTGAAGAAATATATCTTGCCGTCAAGAGCCGCGACAATGACCTCCGTCAGTGACAGCTGCTGCTTGGCGCTGTCGTACATGTCCATGCTGCTTCGTACTGCAGCCGGCCACTCCGCGACAAGGGGCTGTCCCGTCCACCTTACACCCGACCATTCGAAGTTCATGGTCGAAGCAAGTTTTTTGCCGATGCCGGCGAATTCCCATCTCTGGGTAAGCGCGCCTCTGTAAAGGTTTGTGTATCCGAAGGATGCGCAGTTCCTGAAGTTGTTGCCTCTGAACGTGAAGATCCCGGGGATCTCTCCGTAGAAAACGGGATCGGTCATGTATATTGGCTTTTCCCTGACATATTCACCGTCAACTATGTTTCCGGCAACGGTAATCGTCTGATTGATCTTCCTTGCGGAAGGAACGCATTCCGGCGCTACCTGAAGTTCTGTATTGATGAATATGCCCGCAAGACCGGGATAAAGGATGGGATTCTGATAATCGGTAATGGGCGGAACAGGTGAAGGTGTCGGCGAAGCTACAGAGATATAACCGGACTGATCCGTGGTATCGATATTGGCCAGGGTTTCTTTTGCAGTAGCCTTTTTGAAATATACAGCGGCAAGCACGCCCGTAAGGCATACAAACAGAAGCGTGATCACGACTACAAGAGTCATGGTCCCTTCATTCGGATCCCTCGAAGGTCTGTAGAAACTGTTATCAGGCTCGATGTATTGGTCACCGCGAGTCATGATTGCCCCTCTTATCGTTCCTTTCCCAAAAAGTTAACGCATATTGTAACACGGCTGTAATTTTATCTCAAACCATGGGCCGGTTTAAGACTCTCAAAACACTAGAAAACGCGTGAATTTCAGAGGGTTTGTTGTAGACTTTTGGCAAATTCGGCGATCTTGTCCAAACGGTGTCTCATGCCTGATTTTCCGATCGGAGGATCCATCATGGCACCGAGTTCGGCAAGCGATGCGCCGGGGTTTTCCATATGCGCCTTGGCCGCTTCCCTTAATTCCGGAGAGAGTTTGCTGGCCATGCCAGACTGCATTACACGGACTATGAGTTCATTTCTCAGGGCAGCAGCTTCAGCCTGTCTTTTGGTGTTGCCGGCATCGCAGTTGACTGTTCTGACTACCTTGCTGTTGACGTCCTTTTCCGCACGGATATTCTCAAAATCCATCATTGCGGAAGGGCTTCCTATGTAACCCAGAAAATCTGAGACGTCGTCACCGTTCTTAAAATACACGGCATAGGAACCCTTTCTCTGCGATCTTACATATCTTATGGACAAAACATCGAGCGCCGCGCATATGAGCGTGGCATTCTCCGGTTCTTTAACGACAAATTCTATACGGTAACAGTCGGAAGGATCGGAACAGTAACCGCATCCCCAGAAAGCGCCTCTTAAGAATCTCCTCGCATCCTCCACGGAAAGGCTGCCGTTTGCAAATCCCGACAGCAGCTCCTCGCAGCGTTCCCAGAGTTCTGATGAATATATATCTTTGATCTTCAGTCTTCCATTTGAATAAGAACACTCTATGTTCTCGGCTTCAAAGAGCTGGATTACGACTTCTGAAAGCCTTTCGGGGATCCTTATGACCTTAGCCGAACCCTTAACGCTGCTCTGGCTCAAAAAGAGTCCGCACAAAGCCGTCTGTCTCTGGACAGCCTTCTTAACGGCTTTTGTGGCCGTCTCAAGCTTGACCCTGACAGAGAAACTGTCTTCCATCAGGTCTCATCCGCCTTCCTGGTATATCTGTGGGGTTCCTTGTCTATGTCCCTGTGGGAGATTATGCACTTTATGCCGTTCTCGGACATCTTAGATGCGATCGTCTCGGCGCAGTATACGGATCTGTGTCTTCCGCCCGTACAGCCCACTCCGATATGAACACTTCCCTTGCCTTCCTTTTCATAAAAAGGAATGACATAAGTCAGCAGTTCTGAAGTCATATAGTTGAACTCTCCCGTCTCCCTGAAACCTTCAAGATACTTCGCTATCTCCTCATCCTTGCCCGTATAGTTCCTGAGCTGGGGCAGATAAAAAGGATTCGGAAGGAATCTGACGTCGAATACATAATCGCAGTCTACGGGAAGACCGTACTTGAATCCGAATGATTCGACCACCACCAGTATGCTCTGGCTGTCCTCATTCTTGATTATCTCGCCGATGTTCTTGCAGAGCTCGGCATCGGTAAGGAGCGACGTGTCGATAACGACAGTGGCTATCCCTCTTATATCCTCCAGCATCTTCCTCTCAGCAGCGAGTGCCTGCGTAAGCGAACCCTTTCTGCCGGCGAGAGGATGCTTTCTCCTTGTCTGCTGGTATCTGCTGATGAGAACAGGGTCTGAAGCTTCAAGGAATATGACCTTGTAAGGACATCCGACCTCCTCATCGATAAGGGCCAAAGCCTCATCAAAACCGTCCAGGTATTCCTGCGATCTGATATCGACAACGAAAGCGAGCTTGGGAGTCGAGAAACCTTCTCCGTTCCTGCCCCTGAAGAAGCTCTTTACAAGGTCCGGAAGAACATAAGGCGGAACATTGTCCATACAGAAATAGCCGCAGTCTTCCAGATATCTTACGGCAGCACTCTTTCCGGCTCCGCTCATTCCGGTAAGAAATAACAGTTCCATATATTACACCTCGAAATCTCCAACGAGTCTTACTTCCCTCTCAAGCCTGACGCCTGAGTTCTCGTAGACCTTTAGAGTAACATATTCTATTAATCTCATTACATCAGAAGCCTGCGCCCTGCCGCCGTTATTAACGACAAATCCGGCATGCTTCGGCGACACCTGGGCACCCGAATCATCGAGGGCAAAACCCTTGAGTCCGGCATCCTCGATCAGCTTCGCGGCAAAGTATCCTTCGGGTCTCTTGAATGTGGATCCAGCGGAAGGAACATCCAAAGGCTGGCTTGCCGTTCTTCTCGACCGCAGATCATCGACCAATGCGGTTATCTCATCCTTGTTTCCCTTCGGAAGGACCGCTTCAAAGCCCAGGATAACGGCATTTTTTCCTTCGGCGTTGAGCTTTTCGAACAGGCTCGTCCTGTAACCGAATCCGCATTCACTGCCGTCTATGCGTCTGATCTCCGCACCGTCCCAATAACTTACTTTGGTGATAAAATCCTTTGTCTCACCGCCGTATGCACCGGCGTTCATGAATACCGCGCCGCCGCACGAACCTGGAATTCCGCAAGCGAACTCGGCACCCGTAAGCGACAGTTCGGCGCAGTAATTTCCGAATCTGGCAAAAGGAAGTCCTGCGCCTGCAGTGATCTTCACCTTGCCGGCACCGAGTTCTTCCGAAGAAAGGCTGCTCATGTTCCTGGCGATCCTGATAACGAGACCGTCAAAGCCGTCATCCGATATGAGACAATTGGAACCGTTTCCCAAAACAAAGACGCGGATCCCTTTCTCTTCAGCCCATTCGAAAAGACGGGCAACTTCTTCACCCGTGGACGGCTCGGCAAAATACCTGGCCGGTCCTCCGCATCTGAATGTTGAATATCCCGCGAGCGGAATGTTTTCCTGAATACCTGAATCAGCCATCGAGAGACTTACCCGGGAATACCCTGGACACAAGATCCTGTGCGGCATTATATCCCATCTTCTTTACTCTGTAATTGATGGCGGCAGCCTCAACAATTATCGCGAGGTTACGTCCGGGACCTACGGGGATCGTAACCGAAGGAACTTTTATTCCGAGAATGTCGGTCGTCTCCTCATTAAGTCCGAGTCTGTCATATGTCTTCTTCTCGTCCCAAAGTTCGAGGTTGATGACGAAGTCGATATTCTCCTGCGGCTTTACCGCAGATACACCGTAGAGTTCCTTTACATCAAGGATACCGATGCCGCGGATCTCAATGAGATGCTTGATGACATCAGGTGCGCGGCCAAGAAGAGTGGTCTCCGACACCTTGCGGATCTCTATCTGATCGTCTGCTATAAGTCTGTGACCTCTCTTAACGATCTCAAGAGCAGTCTCCGATTTACCTACGCCCGACTCGCCGAGTATAAGAATACCTTCACCGTTTACCTCGACAAGAACGCCGTGCATCGACACACGCGGAGCGAGCTCCATCTTTAGGTATTTGACCAGCTCTGAGGAAAAATCCGATGTGGCCTGTGAAGTCCGCAGCACCGGAGTCTGGTATTTTCTGGCCGCATCAAGGATCTCTTTATGGACCTTGTGGTCACGTGTAACGATAAGAGCCGGGATGTTTTTCTCGAAGAGCGCCGATACCGACTTAGCCCTCTCGTCAGACGAGAGATTATCGAGATATGCGTGCTCCATGTTTCCGATGACCTGGATACGGTCCGGTCCGAAATGATCGTAGTATCCGGCAAGCTGAAGTCCCGGTCTGGTAACGTCGGCGACGCATATCCTTCTGGATTCGATATCGCCTGAATCGTATACGACCTCGAGATTATACTGCTTTACGATCTCTGATAAAAAAACGCTCGAAAAAGGCATTTCTAATCTGTTTCCTCCGTGTTATCCCTGATCAGAACCTGACCTCGACCTCATGTGTCTTGCCGTCGTTCGCTACAGGAAGCAGCGTACCCTCGCTCTTTTCGCCGTCAAGAGTTACCTCGATACCGTCCTGAGCACGGATAAAGCCCTCGGGCTTCTGAATATGGATGTCGTAAACGGTTCCTGAAATGGATACCTTGACATCAAGTCTCGTATCGCTCTGTCTGAGGATAGGTTCGACTCTTAAGCCGTCGCTCGTAAACTCAACGCCGAAGCACTGGAAAAGGCTGAGCAGGAGCCATGTCGACGTACCGGACAACGTAGGTCCGATATTCTCGCCCGTCTGGCTGTTATTGTACTGTGTGCACCATCTCGGGTTGCCGCATGTGGCAAAAGGAGACTCGAGCGTGGTATAAGGCAGGATCTTGTCGATGATCCAGTAAGCGGTATCCGCAAGTCTCGATGCGAGAGCCTCATCCTTGACGCTCTTAGCCGCGCCGAGCATCGCAGAGCATGCCATCATGTTCGCGTGCTTGAATACGCCTCCGTTCTCACGGTCACCCGGATAATAAAGGGCAACGTCGATCTTCGGTGCGATCTTCGGATAGTCCACAGTGGAGCAGAGTCTGAATCCGTAAGGAGTCTTGAGATATTTTTCAAGTGAATCAAGCATCCTGGAGATCTCGTCCTCTGATGCGACTCCGGCCAGGAGCGACCACGAGAAGCTGTTAAGGAAATATGCTCCGGGATGACCGTCTTCGACGGCAAGTCCGTCTCCCTGTGCGCCGAGATATTTGATATCGGGCTTGGATGATCTGTTGAAGAGGACTCTTGCATAGAAATCACCCTTCCAGCAGTTTTCACGGAGCGTTGCGGCGAGCTTGACTGAAAGAGCTTTCATCTCTTCTGCATCACTGTCACCGATCTTACCAAGCATCGTCGCTGCCGAATCAAGCGCGACTTTTAAGAGGAAACCGTTCATTACGGATTCCGAATATTCCGATTCATAAGGAACCTCACCGTAAGCCTTACCGCTTGCAGCGATCTGTTCCTTATACTTTGCGATCTTGTCCTTTCCTGAGATACAGTCGGGATCGACTCTCAGACAGTCATTCCAGTCTGCACGGTCAATGAGCGGGATACCGTGTTTGCCGACGGATATCTTTCCGCTGTATGTGATTATGGCCTTGATGGTATCCCTGAGTTTACGCTTGATACCGGGATCGGTCTTTTTCTCTTTAGTGCCGGCCATGGCAAACTCTTCATCGAGGAAAGCATAGTCGCCTGTAAGTCCGAGATATCTGTCCAAAGCCTGAAGGAGCCAGAGTCCGTCGTCAGACCACCAGCCGGGTTCTTTTCCGATCCAATAGAAATTGTGATTGGTAAAACCTTCCTCATAGACATTCTCGATCCAGCCTGCGAGCATCTCCTTGACGAAATCGATCCTTCCCATGCCTGCGAAATAGTACATGGAAGCAAATATGTCCTGGATCTCTCTGAAACCGATCTCACGGTAACCCTTCTGAGTCCAGTCGAGAGATCTCGATACGAATGTCTGATAGAAGACCTGGAACGGGAGATTGTTATTTACATAAGCCTCGAAATTCTTGTCAGCGTGGGCGATCTTCATGTATCCGGAATACTTTTCGGCAAAGTCGATGACATCCTGAAGATCTCTTGTAAGGTTCGAGGGATCCTTGATGTACTCCGCAACAGCTTCAACTTCCTTTGCGGGAGTAACGTCTGCTTCAAATGCGTCGTTGACGCAGTCGGAAGAAAGACACGTGAGGTTATCCGCACGAACGGAGCCGTTTGCCTTGATCCTGAAAGGTGTGGATGTGGCAAAGAAACCCGGGCCCTTTCTCGAAGGCTTTGAAGACAGCGGGAAAATGTATTCCGGCTTCTCAAGACTGCCGGAGCCGACAAAATCCATGTATCTTGCGCTGTACTGGTCGGGGAATACTACACCGTCATCAGTATGGACGACAGTCTCGTTGAACCTGATCTCGCCCTTGGTCCACTTGGGATTGGGATCGCAGCTGATGGCGCGGATCTCATTGTCCTCGTTGAAGAATATCTGGGACTCCTGGACTACCGTGGAGAAAATAACGTCTTCGGACAGCGCGTGCGTCTGCTGTGTGCCGAACATGCCCGTATATACAAGTCTCAGCTCCCTGTCTTCGCCCTTTGTATTCTCCATATCGATTATCTGGGCTTCGCAGGCAACCGGCAGACCTTCTCTCTGAGGAACAATGAAGATGGTCCTCTTGATCTTAAGTCCGCATGAAAGCTCGTAGCTTATCGTTGTCCTGTTCTGAGAGTGGATAGTCTCGATCTTTTCGAGTCCGTCTGCCACTGCCGCACCGGACCAGAAGATCTGTTTGCCGTTCTCGAGGAGATAGAACTGTCTGTTTGCGGGGAATCCGTTCTCCTCAGGCAGATAATCCCATCTCGTGGCGAGGACCTGAGTATCGGCGTGGGATCTGAAGGATCCGCCTCCGAGACGGTCTACCGCGCTCTTCGGAGTTGACTGCAGAGGACGGTCAAAGCCGATGCGGTTGCCGATGAGCATGTTGGTGTAATAGTGGGGTCCGGGTGAAGGCGTTGAAGGATCGCAGATGAGCTCACCTTTTTCATTGAGACGTCCGCCCCATGTCTCTGTGCTTTCGATCAGTTCTCCGCATCTGCCGGTAACAGCTCCGTCGAAGCCTGCATCTGAGACATTACCGCCTTTTTCGGCCAAAGCCCTGATGCCGCCTTCCTCTTTGATGAGAAGAATGCTCATCCCGTCACTGACAGCCTTGTTGAACTGTCCGTAGACTGCATCGTCCGATGCGAGCATATTAACTGCCATGCTGTCGAATCTCAGTCCCGAGATACCGATGACCACAGGTTCTTTGCCGAAACGCACATACTGGGCGGAAATGCCGCCCTTGCAGTTATCAGCGCCGAACTTTGCGATAAGCAGTTCCTTTGCCGGACATCTTTCGCCTCTAGCTTTTTCACCGATGTAACCCATAATGCTCCTCCGCTTTTTGGATTCTGAATATTTATTCCTGATTTTACGCAAGTAACCCCACGGTTCAAAAAGACTGCGGGGTTCTTGCTCTGTTGATCATAAATTGCCGGTCAGTTGAAGTGATCAGCCAAGCAATACCTCGACCTTGTGAGTATTGCCGTCGCCTGCTACAGGTACGATGCAGCCTTCGATCTCGTTGCCGTCGACCGTAAGCTTCTTAACGCCCTTGCAGATGTGGTCAGGATTCTTGATCTCAATCTCATATGTATCGCCTCTGAACTTACGTACAACCTTGAATCCGTCCCATGCGGAAGGAATCGAAGGGTCGACTCTGAGACCGTCGAACTCAGGCTTGATGCCGAGGATGTACTGTGAGATGGCAACCATGTTCCATGCAGCAGTACCGGTGAGCCAGGAGTTCTTGCCCTGACCGAAGTTCTTTGCATCCTTACCGCCGATCA
>CAMVGO010000069.1 GCA_947167045.1 uncultured Clostridia bacterium | reverse complement strand
GCTGAGGACATCGAGGGTGATGCTCTTGCAACACTCATCGTAAACAAGCTCAGAGGCGTATTCACATGCGTCGGCGTTAAGGCTCCGGGCTTCGGCGACAGAAGAAAGGCTATGCTCGAAGATATCGCCATCCTTACAGGCGGTCAGGTAATCACATCCGATCTCGGACTCGAGCTCAAGGATACAACTCTTGACCAGCTCGGCCGTGCTCATCAGGTTAAGGTAAACAAGGACAATACGATCATTGTTGACGGTGAAGGCGAAGACGGTGCTGTTAAGGCACGTGTCAACCAGATCAGGGCACAGATCGAAGAGACTAAGTCCGATTACGACCGTGAGAAGCTCCAGGAGCGTCTCGCAAAGCTCTCAGGCGGTGTTGCTGTTATCAAGGTCGGCGCAGCTACTGAGACTGAGATGAAGGAGAGAAAACTCCGTATCGAAGATGCCCTCGCAGCAACAAGAGCTGCAGTTGAGGAAGGTATCGTTCCCGGCGGCGGCACGGCATACATCAATGCTCTTCCCGCAATCGCAAAGCTCCTCGACGAGACAGAAGGCGATGTACAGACCGGTGTTAAGATCGTTCTCCGCGCACTTGAGGAACCTATCCGCCAGATCGCTGCAAATGCTGGTCTTGACGGCAGCGTAATCTGCGAGAAGATCAAGAACTCCACTGCAGGCACAGGATATGATGCTCTGAACGACGTATATGTCGACATGTTCGAAGCAGGAATCGTTGATCCTGCCAAGGTTACACGTTCAGCACTCCAGAATGCGGCTTCCGTATCCTCAACACTCCTCACGACAGAAGCAGTTGTTACGGACATCCCTGAGAAGGAAGCTCCGGCTATGCCTCAGCAGCCGATGTATTAATAGACATCACTGACATAACGTAATTAACGGACTGCCTCATGAGCAAAAGCTTGTGGGGCAGTTCTTTTCAACTTCATTTAAACCATGGCACTTATCATATCAATAGCTACAAGTATCCTGCTTTGTGTTACAATAGTTTTTGTTTGAGGTGAAGCATGTTACAAGACAGTTTTATTGAATCCATGGTGGTCCGCAAGAACGGCGGAAAAGGCGTGATATTTACTGTCACGGCTATTATTTTTTGTATATTCCTTGATGCCGCGATCATATACATACCGTATCTGTTCTTCGGGAAAGAGGTTTTCCCGATAACGAGTTTCATTGCGGTGGCACTTGTTTTCGGGCTGTTCTCTCTTCTTAAGTATCAGAAAAAAGAGTATGAACTCGAGATATCAAATGACCTTTTTGATTGTGCGGTCATCTCTGGTAAAGACAAGAGAAACGATCTTGTCAGCTTCTCGATAAAAGAATGTGAGTATATAGGTCCTGTTACTTCGGACCGCTATGCGGATGACAAGAAGAATGCCGATTTTGTTGTCAAACTGACTGATCTTATGGATTTTCCCATCGATGAGAAATACTGGTACTGCTACCTGAGCCATGAAGGACGCAAGTTCGTTGTCGTCTTTATCTTTAAGCCTGAGATGTATCCCGTATTCAGGAGATACAATCCCAGAGCCACAAAAGTCATGCCCATCCCTGTCGGTGCTGCAAAGAAGGCGGATAACGATGGCTGAGACAGGCAAATATACGGAAATGGAAGTCTATTGCAAGGCTACCGAGTGCGGAATAGGCGATAAGTTATACTGTTCCTCTCTTATCGGAGACCTTCAGGAAGCGGCCGAGCGCAGTTCCAATACCATCGGTTACGGCACTTCCTTCCTGAAAGAGATAGATATCTGCTGGATAATCCTCAAGATGAGGCTGCATATCGATGAACTACCTTCCTGGCACGAGACTTTCCGTATCAGGACATGGGCCAACAGCATCGAAAAGTTTTACTACGGACGTGATTTCGAGATATTTAATGCTGAAGGAAAAATGATAGGCCAGGCAACATCCACATGGATTCTTGCAGATTGGAATTCGCACAGGCCTGTCATTGCAAATAAGAGACCTGATCTTCCTCCGCCTGTGATACAGGATCCCAGGTTCGCGTTCGGTGAGAGCTGTCCCAAACTTGCTTTCCCCGCAAGGATCGACATAGCAGGTGAGACGGAAAAGCCCGTCATCATCAAGTATGCCGACTATAACGAACTCGACCGCAACAGGCACGTTAACAATTCGCGTTATACCGCCTGGGCTTACGATGCTCTCTTTAAGAACGGATATGATGTATCGAAGATCGAAGACCTTGTTATTAACTACAACAGTGAGGTAAAGGCAGGGGAGAAGGTCGAGCTCTTCATCAGTTCAGATGGCCCGAAGGTAAGCGTTTTCGGGTATAAGAACATCGATACAAAGGTGTTTGCGGTCGAACTGACCATGCGTCAGTGATGACAGCTTTATCTGACAGCTGAAACAGCCCTGTCTCCGAACTCCTTTTTTGACTAATATCAGCCTTTTTTGTTCTTCTTATTTTGTTATAATAATAAGTTGTACGCATTTTTCTGGAGGTTGCAATGATCGAGATTAATAATCTTGTGAAGAGATATGGCGACAAAAAGGCCGTCAACGGTATCTCATTCACGGTTAATGACGATGAAGTCCTGGGTTTCCTGGGTCCCAACGGCGCCGGCAAGTCCACGACAATGAACATCATTACGGGATATCTTTCATCCACTTCGGGAACCGTAAAGGTAAACGGACATGATATCCTCGAAGAGCCTGAACTCGCCAAGAAAGAAATCGGTTATCTTCCCGAGAATCCGCCTCTTTATACCGATATGACGGTTAAGGAGTATCTGGATTTTATCTGTGATCTCAAGGGTGTCTCCAAGGATAAGCGCAAGAAACAGCTTGACAGGATCGTATCCCTTGTAAAGATCTCCGAAGTCTATGACAGACTTATCGGGAACCTTTCTAAGGGTTATAAGCAGCGTGTCGGCATTGCGCAGGCAATGGTAGGCAATCCATCGATCCTTATTCTCGACGAGCCTACTGTCGGTCTCGATCCCAACCAGATAATCGAGATCAGAAAGCTCATCAAGTCACTTGCAAAATCTCATTCGATCATTATCAGCTCCCACATACTTTCTGAGATCCAGGAAGTTGCCGACAGAGTCGTTATCATTAATAAGGGAAAAGTTGCTGCGATCGACACTGTATCCGATCTTTCAAAGAGACTTTCCGGCCAGACCAAGCTCCTTATGACTTTCAAAGGACCGCTTAAGGAAGGCATTGGCAAAGTCCGCACGATCCCCGGTGTCCAGTCAGTCGTACCGCGTCTGGCAGACAGTAAGTTCAGTCAGCTCGAGATCACAATCGTTTCTGACAGTTCTGCTGATATCCGTTCCGCCATTTTCTACATGATGGCTAATGAAAGCTGGCCGATCCTTGAGTTCCGCTCTCTTGATCCCTCGCTCGAGGAAGTGTTCCTCAGCATCACAGCCCGCTGATTGGAGGATATGATCAATGTACGCAATCTTTAAAAGAGAATTTTTATCTTACTTCAGATCCCCGGTTGGCTATGTAGCCATCTCGATATTTTCATTCCTTGCAGGCTTCATATTCTATTCGCAGTTCAGCTACGGAACTGTCAATATAGGAAGTGAAGTTATCTCACTCCGTTCTTTCTTCGTCATCATCGTTCCGATCATTACGATGGGACTTCTTGCGGAAGACAAGAAGAGGGGAACGGACATCCTCTATTACACGACACCCGTAAGCCTTTTCAATGTCGTTGCAGGAAAGGTTCTTGCGGCATTTGCACTTTATGCCGTCATGTTCCTTAATGTTGTGATCCATATTATCGTAACCCTTGCATGCGGCGGTCAATTCGGAGTCGGTGCTGTCGGAACAATAATCGTATTTTTCTTTATGGCATTCATGTTCATCTCCATGGGAATGTTTGCATCTGCCATCACGGATAACCAGATAGTATCAGCTATCGTGGCATTCATCTTCATACTCATTACTCAGCTCCTGACCATGATGTCCGAATATGCCGGGACTGCTGTTACTTCATTAGCATCTACAATCGGGATCAAGTCAGAATCCGCTTCATCTGCCGGATCCGCAGTAAAGAATTTTGTCGGCTGGTTTGACCCATTTGCCAAGACACAGGATTTCCGTCTCGGGGTATTTTCCGTGTCGGCTTTGATCTTCCTTCTTTCGATCGGCATTCTTTTCCTCTACATGACTTACAGAGTGCTTGAAAAGAAGCGTTGGAGCCAGGCGTGACGGAGGTATGACAATTATGAGTAAAGATAATTCCAGCGAGAAGATAAACAGTGACGTTAGAGCTGACAAGATGAAACTCTTTTCGATAGGGTCTGTAGTCTTGCTTGCAGCGATAATACTTCTTGTTAATTTTCTCTTCGATAAGATCTTAGGCAAGGCGATGACTTTCGATTTCTCTGATTCGTCCCAGAACTCCGTATCCAAGGAGACTATTGATTATCTTGATACGCTTTCCCCCGATACACGCATAAGGATAGTAGGTCTTTTCAACCGTCCTGATAATGTTGCTTCAACCAAATATCAGTACATCGTGCCTTTGCTTGATGACTATGTGAAAGAATCTAACGGAAAGATAACGGTTGAATACATCGATCCCACTGAGCATCCCACGATAATCAGTCAGCTCGATCCGACCAATTCCTATGATCTGGCTAATCAGAGTGAGAATTTTGTCGTTGAGTATAACGGTAAGATCAAGGTTATCTCACCGATAGACTGCTATTCCTATGATGAGGAATACTACAGGTCTACAAATAACTATCTTATCGTCGGTAATAACACTGAATACACGTTCACAAATGCTATGTACGTTCTGACCAACGGCTATTCTGCCAAGGCATATGTTGTTACCGGACTTAAGGAGGAAGGCAACGAATATATTACTAAGATACTCAATTCGATGTCGATAGACGTTGAATCGCTTCCGGTTTCCGAGAACTTTGCTGTTCCGGATGATTGCAGCCTTTTGATCTTAAACGGACCCAATTCCGACATCTCAGAGAAGATGTATGTTGCAATGAGTGATTACTTAAGCAGTGGCGGCAAACTGCTCGTTGCTGTTGATTACAGTTCCATCAATGTAAACGAGAACTTTGTCAGACTGAATCTTCTGCTTAATCAGATGAACATCAATATCGATCCTCTTCTTATCTATGAGAACGATCCTGCATATCAGCTCAGCGGATACGCTTATGATTCTAACGTAACTGCTGTTGAACCTTTCGATGAGTTTTCTTCTCTGCCGATCTTACACGCCACATATTGCAGATCTGTAAAACAGGCTGAAAACCCGAACTCTGCCTACATAACTTTGCCTGTTCTTGCTACCAGTGATAATGCCGCGACTCTCCAGGTTGATCCCGAGACGGGCAGGGCAGTGGACAACGGCATGATAACTACAGCAAAGTATTATGTCGCAATGTATTCTTACGTTGACGGCGTTGACGCTTCTGAAGCTTTTGTCTTTGGTACTCTTAATTTCACATCTGATCTTTATATCAGCAGTTACGGTCTCAACGACTATAATGTTGAATTCCTCAGATCATGTGTTAGAGAACTTGTCGATGTCGAGTTAATTGACGGTGTCAACGTACAAACAAAGATGATAGACAGCTTCTCGCTCGATACCACCAAATCTACAACGTCAGCCTCAACGGCAGTCCTTGTTGTTTTCATGGTACTGATACCGGTTGTTCTTATCGGTATGGCTGTAATCGTATATTCTAAGAGGAAGAATCTCTGATATGAAGTCGGTAAAGAACCTTCTCGTCCCGTTTATAATACTGATCGCGCTTATAATTTGTGTGATCGTGTATTTCATTGTCGAAAATGTGACGAAGACTGATTCGGAAGAAACGTTCAGTGGTCTCATTGATGTTGTTTACATTAATTCTAATGACATCGATTCTGTCTCTGTCTATAACAGGGACACAGGTCATACATCTCTGGTAAAGTGTTCATTGGACTCCAGCGGCATCGTAAATTATGAGTATCAGGGTGAGGACGCCAACCCTTCCGAGTATTATTCACAGTTAGGGCTTTCGAATTATGTAGATCTGCTGTCTGCATTCTCATGTAATTCCAAGGTCTCATCCAGCGGTAATTTTGCTGAATACGGACTGGATCACCCCAAATACACGATAATCATCAAGGCGCTAAACGGCACCGACACTACGGTTTTCTTAGGAAATAAATCTCCTGACGGTGCATATTGCTATATGTATGTTTCCGGTTCTCAGGACATCTACACGGTCTCGGCGAATAAACTCGAACAGGCTGACAAAACAGGAATAGATTTCCTTGATACTCAGGTTCTTCAAATTAGTTACAATGACCTCAAAACTGTTCATTTTGACAGAAAATCGGATGCTCTTTCTCTTGATGCAAATGTCGTCATTACAGATTCAGGTATTGCGGATTTTGTTTTCTATAAACCTTATAACCATGGATCAAGTCCTTATTTCGGAAATATGATCGACAGGATGACTAATCTTGAGATAGCGAAATATGTTGAGATAGAATCTCAAGAACTTGTTAAGTACGGACTTGATGATCCTGAATTCCATTTTGTACTCACACTTAACAGTGGAGAATTTAAGGAGATCTATTTAAGTAAGAAAGTCAACGGATACTTCTACGGTTATCTTACTGGTATGGATAAATATTTCATGATCTCAGAACTGCAGATGGAAGGCCTTGAAATGCCTGAGACTGTTCTCATTGATCCTTATATCTCATATTGTTATGTAAAGGATATCTCTTCGATCACCTGTAAATACGGAGACAGATCCTTCAAATTATCACTCGATGTTGCTGAAGGCAGACCTATTACAGCTGAAGAAGCCCGTGTTGAACTTGACGGCAGAAATGCCAAGATCTCTGATTCAGACGGCAGATCATATGCTTCGATCCTTTTTGAAAGCATCGCATGCATAAAGATCGGCGGTACCGACGGAAGTGCCGTTCCCGACACATCGGCTGGTGCTGTTTTCTCATTGAGTTTTGTCGACAAGTCTTATAACACGACGCTCTACGAGTTCTATACCAGGGACGGCGATTCTTTCTACGTGTTCAAAAACGGCGAATATATGAGCTTTTACGTATATTCCAGGGAATTATTCAATGACGGCGGAAGAGACACATACAGTTATGGTTGCTGGACTGCATATGAACTCCTGAGCCGCGCTATCTCAGAAAACGTAAACGGCATCTACGACATGCCTGCAGAAGGATAAAATGGAAAACAAGACAGACATTAACGAGAAAAAGAATACCAATATTACTGCTGATTCTTCCAAAGAGAATACAGTATCTCAGGCTGCAATCAGGAAGGGGCTTACAGTCGCTGTTACGATCTTTGCCACGATCCTTATCGTGAGCATAGCCTTGATCTTTGTAGTCTCCAAAAAGATCGATTCCATGGCGGGTGCCGATGCCCAGATAAAGCTCTCGGCACAGGGCGGTTTTTCCTGCGAATATTCGGAAGCGCAGAAACTCTATCCGTACGGAGACGGTGTCATCAAGGTCACTTCAGAGAGAATTGCTTACCTGACACTCTCAGGTTCAGAAGTCTTTTCAACGACTATCTCGTATCAGAATCCGCAGTGCGTTACTTACGATAAATATGTTGCCGTATTCGACAGGGACGGCTACAGTTTCACGGTCCTCAACCAGGACGGCGTAATGTTCAGCAAACCCATGGAAAACCCCGTAAAGGCCGTTCAGATGTCTGACAGCGGATTTATCGCGGTTATCAGCGGAAGCAGTGAATCTTACGGTGAAGTTGCTCTTTTCGACAACGGGGGAAACCAGCTTGCCGTATGGACATCTTATAACTCAGGATTCCCGGTCTGCTGTGCGTTTAATTCCGATTCCACGTTGCTTGCCATATCTACGATCAACACGAGCGGTGCGGTCATAGTTCCTTTCGTCCGCGTGTTCTCCATAACAAAGAATGACAAGGGTTATGACGTTGTAGACAACGCTGTCTATACGACTGACGACAATGTAATCTTTGCATCCGTCTGTTATGTTGGGAAGAAGCTCTGCTGCTTTACTTCCAACGCTCTCTATGAAGTTCAGAACGATAATCTCTCCAAGATGAATTACGATTTCTCTGCCATCGGTTTCGTTAAGAATGTCGGAAACAATCTCTTTGTCACTTATTCCGACGGCATAAGCCAGCTCAATAAACTCGCGATAATAAACTCTTCGGACAGCATAATCTACAACTCCAACATCGGATCAAAGATCGTCTGCGTTGCCCAGAACGGCGGCTACTATGCGATCAGCGTTGACAGAAGAGTATTCATCTTCAACACATCGGGAATAATCACAGACGACTACTCGGTCGATGAGGACATAATCAGGATGAATTTCCTTTCGGGCAACAAATTGTGCGTTGTATCGACAGGCGGTGTTCATACATTGAATTAAGGTGATCTTATGGAGTTGGAAGTTAAGCTCGGTTTTTCGGATAAGAAGAGTCTGACGGATTTTATGTCGTCGGACCGTTTCCTTAAGTACTGTCCCGAGCCCGAAAAAGCTTCCACATCACTTCTCGAAAACTCTTATCTCGATACGGCCGGTCTTACCGTAACAAAGAGAAGCGGCATGATCAGGGTAAGACATTATTCTTCAGATGATGACGACCGCTATGAATTCACGGTCAAGTACGGCGGCGGGATCTCAGCAGGGCTTCACAGACGTTATGAATGGAACGTTGACAGCGATAACGGTGTTTTTTCCATCGAAGATTTCAAAAGGGGAGCCGTATCTGAAAACGATGATTCATCTGAACTCCTTGAAGAAGCATTTAAAGGCGTTAAGGACGGGGATCTCAGTGTAGTCTGCTCGAATACTTTTACCAGGACTGTTTATACTTTGGTGTTCGGCAAAAGCACCGTTGAAGCCTGCTTTGACAGCGGGTTCATAACTGGAAGCAGCGGAACTGTCGCCGAAGAGATATGCGAACTCGAACTCGAATTAAAAGAAGGCAACATAAACGATATCAAAGCGCTTTCCGCAATTGTTATCGCGGAAGCTGACTGCGCACCTCTTGATAAGACAAAATACGGCAGGACACTGGCTTTGGCTATGGGGAACGGGGAAAACTGATGAAGAGCAATGTTTACGAATGCATTATCATTGGCGGCGGAGCAGCGGGAATGTTCTGTGCGTCAAAACTGGCAAAATCTTTCTATCACGGAAAGAAGATCATGATCATCGAGTCCGGTCCGAGA
>CAMVGO010000068.1 GCA_947167045.1 uncultured Clostridia bacterium | reverse complement strand
GCGGTCTGCCGCCGGCCAAGGTCCCGTGCGATTTCGGGCTGTGAACCCTGTCAGGTCCGGAAGGAAGCAGCAGTAAGCGGTTTACGGAGTGCGCCGCGGGTCAAGCCTTACCGACGGCAGTTCGGGCGGGACGGACTCTTTTTATTATCGTTTTCAAATAGCGCTCAAGGGGCTAATTATGGAAGATCATATCGTTCTCTACAGACAATACAGACCGCTCACTTTTGACGATGTCGTAGGTCAGGAAGCTGCCGTCGGTGCTCTGAGGCAGTCGGTTATTTCCGGGAAGCTCGCACATGCTTATCTCTTCTGCGGCCAACACGGCACGGGAAAGACCACCATCGCCAAGATCTTCGCAAGGAGCGTCAACTGCGAACACCCCGTAAACGGCAATCCGTGCAACGAGTGTCCGACATGCAAGGGCATCCTTGACGGATCGATCCTCGACGTCACAGAGATGGACGCCGCTTCCAATAACGGTGTCGACGACATCAGGCCCATCCTGCAGGAAGTTAATTTCGCCCCTACCAGAACAACATATAAGGTATATATAATCGACGAGGTCCATATGCTCTCAAAGGGTGCGTTCAACGCACTTCTCAAGACCATCGAGGAACCTCCGAAGCACGTCATCTTCCTTTTCGCGACCACGGAGTCGGACAAGATCCCTGCAACCATAATATCGAGATGCCAGAGATACGACTTCAAGAGGATCCCGTTAGATCTCATAACGGGAAGATTAAGGGAAGTATGCGGCAAGTCCGGCATCAGGGCTTCAGATGACGCGCTGCGTCTCATAGCATCCAGATCAGACGGCGCTCTCCGTGATGCCCTGTCCCTTTTGGACCAGATCTCCGCCGTATCAGGCAGCGACAATGAAATATCCTCTCAGGACGTCGAGAAGATCACGGGTACGGTCGACAGTTCGTTCCTCTTCCAGATGGCCAACTGCCTCATAGATTCAAGATTCGATGAACTCATCGATCTGTGTGAGAAGCTGAACTCCTCGGGAAAGAACCAGGCGCGCTTCACATTGGATCTCGCCGCATATTTCAGGGACCTTCTCATCATCAGGGTCAAGGCCGATCCTATCGTATATCTGCCTTATCCCAAAGAGACCATCAAGGATATGTATCAGACAGCCGCAAAGGTGAGCGCCGATACATTGACCGGATATATCAGTTATCTTTCAAAGGAATATGCGGAGCTCAGGAAATCTCCCGACATCCCCACGAGCTTTGAGCTCATGCTCATGAGGCTCTGCGGCAGGAAGTCCAATCTTCCCGTAACTCCGATCGTCATTCCCGATTTTGAGAAGAATCAGGCGGCAAAGGCAAAGGAACTCACCCTTGATAACAAAAAGCCCGCTGAAGATGCAAAACCGGCTGAGGATAAAAAAGAGGAAACTTCGAAAACAGAAGAGACTGCGGACAAGTCTTCCGGTGACTCTTCTGAAGAGACTTCTGAAAAGAAGCCTTCCTTCGTCGCACCCGCTCCCTACAGGCCCAAGCCTTCCGCAACGGCGACCCCTTACAAGGCGCCGGCTGAAGAACCCGAGCCGGAGCCGGCTCCCGCAGCGCCAGCTCCTTACAGGCCGCAGCCTTCTTCTGCTCCTTCGAGCGTATTCTCCTTCACGTCTCTTGCAAGCGAGATGAGATCGAACGAGGAAACCAAGCCCGAAGAAGAAACGGGATCCATCTTTTCTTTCCTGAAAAAGACTTCTGAGGAACCCAAAGTTCCCGAAAACGATGACGGCGGCGACAACGAAAATGAAGACGGTGACGATTACATTCCCGCTGACGATTCTTACGACAGGGAATCCGAACCGACCATATTCTCTTATGTCCAGGAAGAACCCGAAGCACCTTTGAGTTTCGGCACTGACGAGCCGGACGAACCGGCAGTACCTTCATCCGGTGAGCCTTCACAGGGCGGCATCTTCTCCCACCTTTCCTCTTCTTTCCTTGCGGATCTGACCGGAAACCTGGGATCTGATGAGGAACCCGCAAAAGAACCGGAAAAGAAGGCTCCGGCAAAGCCGCGTTCACAGCTTGCGGAGCAGGCCGACAAGAGCGGACTCATTGTCGACGGCAGATCAAAAGAACCCGTCAGGGCGCCCGCCTTTACCGGTGAGGACGCGGATCTTGCGCTGAGATGGTCAAACATCACGTCCAGGCTCAAGGAAACAAATGACAACATCGCTGTCATACTGGAACACGCAAGTTTCAGGAAGGACGGCACATCAGCATACATAGTCTTTGAGGACAGCGACACCAAGCGCATGGACAACCTGAAGAGGTCCTCGACTTTCAGACAGATCTCTGCCGGAATCAAGGATGAATTCGGCGTCGACCACCTCTTCCTCTGCACTTCCACCCAGTATGCCAACCAGGAAAAGAAGAACCGGGAGAGCAGACAGGACAAGAGACTGGACGATCTGAACGAGCGGTCCACGAGCATGGGCATCCCCACCGATGTGCATTTCGGTGACGAAGATTAAGACAGAAATAAACTAAACTTACATATTTATTTCGGAGGTTATTTAACATGGCAAAAGGATTCCGCGGCGGAATGGGAATGGGCGGCAACATGGGTCAGGTAGTGGCTCAGGCCCAGAAGATGCAGAGACAGATCGAGCTGGCGCAGGCTGAGATCCAGGAAATGCGTTTCACTGGCACGGCAGGCGGCGAACTTGTTAAGGTTGTTGTTACAGGCAAGCATCAGCTTGAGAGCGTTGAGATCGCAAAGGATGTCGTCGATCCCGACGATATCGAAGGTCTCCAGGATCTCATCATCGCTGCCACAAACCAGGCTCTTGAGCAGATCGACAAGACCAACCAGGAGCGTATCGGAGCGATCACCGGCGGCATGAAGATGCCCTTCTGATCATGGCAAGATATTCACCTTCGATCCAGAATCTGATAGCGCAGCTGAGCAGCCTTCCGGGTATCGGAGGGAGGTCCGCCCAGCGCCTTGCATTCTACATCCTCGCTATGGACGAGAAGGATGCGCAGGCGCTGATATCATCCATAACAGCGGCAAGGAACTCCACCAAAAGATGCTCCTGCTGCCAGAATTTCACGGACTCTGACCCCTGCCCTATCTGCTCCGATCCCATGAGGGACAAGACGACAGTCCTTGTCGTTGAGTCGCCCAAGGACGTATCGGCTTTCGAGCGTGCACACGAGTATAAGGGGCTTTACCACGTTCTTCACGGTGTTTTTAATCCCATGAAGTCCATGAGCATCTCGGATACGACTATTCCTGATCTGATAAAGCGTCTTACGGAGCATTCCGAGATCACCGAAGTCATCGTGGCAACCAACCAGACGGCGGAAGGCAATGCCACCGCCCTCTATCTTTCAAGGATGCTCGAGCCTTCCGGCATCAAGGTATCCAGGCTGGCATCGGGCCTTCCGATGGGTTCTGACATAGAATATGCGGATGACCTGACGCTTCTTTCAGCCCTCAAGGGCAGGATCACCATGACGGGAGAAAAGAATGAGACTTGATAAATTCCTGAAGCTGTCGAGAGTAATAAAGCGCAGGACCGTTGCAAACGACGTCTGCCAGGCAGGCAGAGTCACCGTCAACGGCAAGCCCGCCAAGCCTTCAGTCAAGCTCAAGGTCGGTGACATCGTCTGCATCCTTTTCGGAAGCGGAGAGGTAAAGTTCAAGGTGACGGCACTCCCCGAGACAGTCAGAAAAGACGAGGCAGCCTCCATGTACGAGCTCCTCGAATGAGGCTTCAAAAGGTTCATTTACCACTCTTTGTTACAACTAATATTACAAGTATTTTAAGTTTGACCCCGGGCTGTTGTTTTGCACCCGGGGTTACGCAATAATAAACGTATATCTTTTTATTTTCGGGGGCAGAGCTTTGCGTAAAGTAAGACGTAAATCAGGCGGAATATCCTTCCTCACGGCGCTCATATGCATCTTATGCGTTGTCGTCGGTATCTTATGCCTTACGAGATATATCAACATGCACAGACAGAAGGAACGTCTCCTCGCAGAGAACGCATCCCTCATCGCCCAGTCCGAAGCACTGTCGGACAGACTCAAGCAGATCAGGGCCCAGGAAGAATTCGGCAAAGACGAGTCTTACGTCGAGAGCGTTGCAAGAGCACAGCTCGACATGGTCTATCCCGGTGAAGTCATCTTCAGAGTCACGGGCGAAAAGTATAACTGATCTGTTCACCCCATTACGGAAGCAAACCCATGTCTGATTGCGCAACCTGTCAGTATTCCTATACCGATGAATATACCGGAGAAGTCATCTGCGACCTCGATCTCGACGAGGATGAACTCATCAGGTTGTCGCAGCTCAAATGCAAGGATTGTCCCTTTTACAAAGACGGAGACGAATATAAGACCGTAAGGCACCAGATGTGACCTGACGTTTTTCAGTTTATATTTCCAGGATACTCCTGGCTGCCAGATAAGCTTCGCTCATGCATGCCTGCAGATTATAACCGCCGCTGATACCGTCGATATCCAAAGCTTCACCTATTATGTAAAGACCTTCAACTTTCTTCGACTGCATCGTCTTGCGGTCAACTTCTTTGAGCGATACTCCGCCCCTCGTGACGTAGGCCTTTTCGATCTGCGGAACATCCTTAAGTCCTAATCTCAAGTGCTTTGTCTCTCTTATGAGCTTTTTTCGGTTTTCTTTTGTAAATCCCTGGGCATAGAGTCCGGAGATCCCTGCCTTTGAGCATATCTCAGCCGCTACCGAAGCGGTAGCGAATCTGGAAAGGAGCGTTGCCATCTTTGTATCGGCATGTTCTCCTATGAGTTTTTGCAGTTCCATGTCGAACTCCTCATCAGAAAGTGAAGGGATAAGATCCATCTCAATGCTGACATTCATTCCGCTTATGTCTGCAGGCACCTCTCTGGATATAGCCATCACGGCAGGACCTGTAAGCCCGAAATCCGCAAAGAGGACTTCTCCTGTACGGGAAGCAGTAACCTTTTCGCCGCACAAAAGCGAGACTTTTGCGGTAACTGACACTCCGCTCAACGAGGATGCAAAACCGAGAGAACCGTCCTCAAGCCTTACCGGAGCGAGCGCTCCTCTTAAAGGAACTATCGTATGCCCGAACATTCCGGCTATCTTATACGAATCACCGGTCGAACCCGTCTTCGGGAAGGAAGAACCGCCGCAGGACAGCACGATGGCATCGAAATCAAAACTTCCCTTTGACGTTTTGACTTTAAAGACTCTGTCCTTCTTTACTTCCATTACTTTGGCATCACAGATGATCTCCGTACTGCCCTTAAGATAGTCAAGGATTGTATCTCTGACAACAACCGCGCTGTCGCATACGGGAAACATCCTGTTGTTGTCCTCTTCCTTGAGCTTTAACCCCAGTTCATTTTCCATGAAACAGATGGTGTCTTCAGGTCCGAATTCTTTCAGCGCCGGATATATGAAATTCACCGCTTCGTGATAGCCCTCTTTAAGTAAGGAAACATCCTTGCGGTTGGTGATATTGCATCGTCCGTGACCGGTTACGGTGAGTTTCTTGCCGGGAATGCTGCTCTTCTCTATCAGGCTGACCCTGATATCTCTTCCTGCGGAAAGCCTTTTGATCTGGCACGCGGCAAAAAGCCCTGCCGCACCGCCTCCGATTATGCCTATCCTGATACTCCCGCTGCTCACAGAAAACTCCTTGATTTCAGCCTTCACTGCCCGACAGCAGGACGGATTCCGAATAGAGCACAACACCCTTTGAAGCATTCGGATGGATGTGATCGAGCAGATATGTCCTGTCGGGCGATGTGTCGAGTATGCTCTTCAGGCGTCCGTTCACATTGATGTACATGAATGTGTTGTCCGCGCAGTATCTTTCGAGCGCTGCGGAGTATTCATCGTTGAGCGCCGTCTTTTCGGCATAGGTAAGAGGCGTGTACTTATCGCCGTCAGTCGAATACCAGGGTGCGATCAGAACAAATCCGGCGTCAGGCGACTTTTCCAGGAGCTTGTCCGTAAGTTCACCGTAACGGGTTATGAAATCCTCTGCGGTCATGGCGCAGAAGCTTTCTTCGCGGTAACGGACATCGTTCGTGCCGATCGCAATGACATAAAGATCTGCCGCCGGTATGGAATCAATATTGTCGATGATATATGAGATCGTGCATCCGCCTTTGGAAAAGTTCGAGATATTCTTGCCGGGGAAATACTCTTCCACAGGCTCGTACCACGGACATCCGCCATTCTTGGTGCCTTCTGTCACGCTGTCACCGACAAAGCAGATGCTGTCCGCCCCGCTCATGGCCTTATACAGAGTGCCTTCCTTCATGGCATCCGTAATGACCAGACCCGTTGCCTTTGAGCGGATGAACCCGTCCTTATCGAAATAATAACGGTACGTGACTGATGAGATCGGCATGCTGTTTCCGAAGACCACTTCAGTGATAATGCTGTTGGCTTCTTCAGCGCGTTCAATGTCGTCTGTCGTAAGACCAGCACGGACAGAAGGATCCGTCGCAATATCATATACAGGTACGGCGCGGTAGTTTCCGTCAGCGGGAGCATAGGTATAGAGCGGGACTATGCCGCCTCCGATGATCTCCTTTGAGCTGCGGTCGATATAGACGTCGACGAGCATGCTGGTATCGCCCTGGTCACCGCGGTAGATATTAGCGAAATTGCCCGGACAGTATGCCGTGAACACCTTCCTGCCGTTATAGTCTTCAACGAGAGCAGGCTGAACGGCGTGCGAGTGGTCGCCAAGGATAATGTCAGCGCCGTTCTCCTTAAATATCTCAAACCAGACTTTCTGCTCCTCATCAGGTTCGTTGGTAAACTGCGTTCCGTTATGCGGAAGGACCATTATGAGGTCGGGAGACAAAGCCTTTGCAGCCTTGAAATCCTCTTCCACCTCTGCCTTGAGCTTTTCGAACGTCTCGCCTTCCGTGCCGCTGATTATGGATGTCATGTAGGAATACTGACCGTCGATGAACTCTGAAAGATCGGTGTAATTGCTTCCGTATGTATACGAGAGCACAGCTATCTTTATACCGTCATACTCAACGAGCTTTACGCGTTCTTTTGTCTTCTCGTCAAGGCTCCTGTACGAACCTGTGTGATCGAGACCTGTCCTGTCCAGCACGTCAAGCGTCCTCAGTGCGCCCTCCAGGCCCTTGTCGAGCAGGTGGTTGTTCGCTGTCGTCACCAGGTCAAATCCCGCATCCTTCACCGCTGAAGCGAATTCATCGGGGAAATTCAGGAAGAGCCTTTTGTTGTCGTAGAAGTTGCTCGAGGAATAGCCCTTGTCAGCGCCTGCCATAGGGCCTTCGAAAACGCCTACCGCCAGATCCGCAGAAGATATGTAGGGCTTTGCGTATTCGAAAACATCGCTGTAGTCGTAACCGTCGCCTGTATACCCGAGATTCACCTGATCTTCCAGAAGGATAAGGTCGCCCGCGAAAGTGATCCTGAATGCGTTATCGAAAGCAGCCTGCTGTTCATCCGTCATAACGCGGTAAATGATGTCTTCACCGGCACGCTCGCCGTTTACGTCACCGCCGTCTGAGGGGTCAGTGTTTTCAAAGGCTCCGAGGCCCGTGAAAGCATTTATCAGTGCGACAGCGACAAATCCGAGCGCCACCAGGAGCGCCAGGACCTTTGCCGCAGTTATCTTTCTGTTCTCCGAAGTGAATATATCCGTTCCCGACTTTAGGAACTTGTTCATTGTGCCTGAGACAAAATCGTTGCCGAATGCAAGCGACAGGCCAACCGCGGAAAGCACCGCCGCAACAAAGACGAACGGCACGGGTAAGAACGCCATGAGCCTGCTGAGCCATACGGCGGGCAGCCTGTGAAGTATGAATATCCACAGTGAATTGCGTCCGAACATCGTAATGAGAGGGATATTCTTATCGGGTGTGATGTGCCTTAACGCATAGATGACGATTATCGCTATTATGAACATCACTATTCTTCTGAACACGTCGAGCGGCTCCTGATAAGCACCGAGTATCAGTGAATTGTCGGGATATCCGATAAATGTTTGCATCGCGAAAGCGATGCAGGCCGCACCGAGGAGCAACGCCAGACCGATAAGGCCCCTTTCCGAATACTTCCTGCCGGCAAGCTTCGAGCTGTCCTTACTGCTCAGCTGATACCCGAGCATATAGAACGGATAGAAGCCGATCACCCTTGCGGCGGCGAAATGATTGTCGATCGCCGCAAAGAAACCTATAAGGATCGCCGCTGTAAACAATAGGATATTTATTATCCTGAACTTTGCTATCCTGTGCGCCGTAAGCCTCCAGAAGATGAGCGCTATCAGATACCAATATGAATATATAGGTTCAAGAAGGGACGTATACCCTTCCGCAAATACCGTGATACTGTTGAATATGAAGAACAGGAATACGAGCCTTGCGATCCTCTCAAAACTGTAAGCCTTTTCCCCTTTGCCGAAATAGCCCGACACAAATACAAATGCCGGCATGTGGAACAGATATATGTAAGTTATCGTGGCATCGATGCTGCCGGACATTCCCTGAAGACTGCTGAGCAGATGTCCGAAGACAACGAACAGGATCAGAAAGCCCTTGATATTATCCCAATAGGCACTTCGGTTATCTTGTGTCAGAGCCCGGGTACTCATGATGGATCGTCAACAACCTTTATCTGAAAACGGTCAAACCTTACATTCTCCGTATATTGCTCGCGGAAGAATATCGTCTGCCCGAAAGCCGCAAATTCCTTGGTATTCTTCTTCATCCACATGGGTACCGGAATATCCAGCTGTCTGCAGAGCTCGACCAGCGCCTTTTCGAGCCTTTTTGAATAAGAGGCGTCCGTATCCGCGGTAGTAACCTCTTTGATCTCGATCAGTCTGTTAGCGACAAAAAGCCTGCCTTCAAGAGTCAAAACCGGCACCCTCCCCATATCCTGATTTCTTTGCCACTATTTTGCCTTTTTTGAATCTTAAAGTAAATATTTGACATGGTAATATAAGGTTGTTCAAAGTAATTGTTCCTTACTTCATAACACCCTCCTTAAGACACTGACACCCCCTCGTCAGTGTCTTTTTTTGCAGAGAATATTAACAAAAAGCAAAAACCACCATTTATATATGGTTTTATTGAAAATAACTATAAAACTTTTAATTAAAGGAACTTTTCTTATTGATTGTGTAAAAATCAAGTTGTAAAATGAAATAGAAATTATATTTGCGGATTCTTTGAGCATCCGTGATACAGGAGGTCACCAATATGAAGAAATGTCCCGATTGCGGTATGGTCATTGCCAATCAGGCCATCAGATGCCCTAAGTGTAAGTATACATTCACATCAGCAGACGAGAGTGCCGGCGGTGGTGATGCATCGGTAGTTACTCCTCAGGCAGCAGCAGTATCTGCTGCAGCTACGGGCAAGTCCGATAAGGTTGCCGGTATCATGCCGATGATCGAAGTTAATAAAGATAACGTTGATACTCT
>CAMVGO010000067.1 GCA_947167045.1 uncultured Clostridia bacterium | reverse complement strand
GCAACTCTGAACATGATCTGACGCTCAGGCTCTACGATTCTCTCAAGAACCTGCTTCTCGATAAGCTCAGGGTGTACCGGAAGTGCCGGTGCGATAGAGTTAAGGAATTCATATACTGCCTGGTGAAATTCAGGCTCATTAGCATTCCTTGCCATAACCTTCTGCATGAGATCGTTAAGATACTCATTCTCAATCTTGTAATCCATAAGATTTCCACCTTTCTTTTGCTCCGAACCATTTTGCAAGTTCGCAAAGCTAAAAATTCATTTTGTAGACTGAAAGCTTAGGTAAAACAACCTAGTTCAA
The DNA here is from genome assembly GCA_947167045.1 of uncultured Clostridia bacterium. GTDB lineage: Bacteria > Bacillota > Clostridia > Saccharofermentanales > Saccharofermentanaceae > Saccharofermentans. The sequence goes on along the minus strand of CAMVGO010000067.1, from coordinate 9,207 downwards.
ACCAATCGTTATGTATAGTATTACAACAATTTCGCAATTTCAATAGGCAATTAAAAAATGAAAGTTCGCAGATGCAAACTTTCATTTTGTTAACGTTATAAATTGTCTGTCATATAGCCTGGCAGTCTTTTAGCCGGGGTCGCTTACCTCTGTAACTATGAAGCTCGTGCTTTCGGTGGTCTTGTCGGCAAAAGGATCGTTCTCCATAACCTCTTCCCAGGACTCTATACCGAATATCTGAGACAGTTCGCCGTAGTTGATGAGACCGGTAAACCTGTCCACGGCAATGAACAGGATAAGAAGGAAGATCAGCACAAGGAGTCCTCTTCTGATGATCATCATACGTCTCTCCGCATTGAACTTTTCGTCAACACGTTTCTTTGTCGTATACCCTACTACGACATAGACACGGCTGATGTCCTTTCTCTTTGGTCTGTTGCGGTATTCCTTGATCTTACGCTTTACGAAATTAACAAAACGCGACGGAAGTCCCTTTATAAGCCTTACCGTTGCGCGGTAAGAACAGCCCAAAAAGTCGATCATGACACTTGATCTGCCATAATTTGACTGTGCGGACGATGTATTCCTGTCTTCCTGATTCATTCCCATAGATAATACCTACTGCGGCGATTATAGCATTGTTTCGGAAAAGTAAGAAGTCTTGTTCTTCCGTTCCGGCCATCCGGGACAGTTATGCCTTCTTCAGTGAAGCTCACCTTGCTGCAGCCATAGCTGCCCCTTTCACTTTGCATCCTCTCTTCTTTTTGGGCTTTATAGGCTTGTCACCTTTCCCTGCTGCCTTTTTACAGGTTCCGTCATCGCCATCATCGCCGTTACCCAAATGAGGATAATAAATCTTCGTGAGCATATTTATTCCCAATGATTTTGATCTGTAAAAAGTAGCTCTGCTGAAGTACAGCATATCGGCAACATCATCTGGATCCTTCAGCTGATAGTATGAAAGATAAAGAACCCTGGAATACGGATACTTCAGAGAAAGGATATTCTTCACGAGCTGCGCAGCCTTTCTTTTTCTGTCAAGCTTCTCAGCATATGCCACCTGCATGTCACGGACAAAATCGTCGTAACCTTCCGAAAAATCTATCATCATGTCATTCATGTCTCCGTCGCCTTTCGGAACAAATACCGTATCCGTAACCTTGCAGGGCGAATAATAACCGGCATACACATCCATCAATGCAGTCTTGATCTCATCTTCCGACTTAAGGATGTTGTTAAGAAGCGCTTCCTCAGCCTTTGTTCTTATAAACAGATCCGAGTGGAGATGATTAAGTCTGGTCTCGATTATTGCCCTTGCCTCGTCAAAAGAGGAAATATCCTTCATCTCGTCATCAATGTCCTTTACTTCAATCTTCTTATGCTTTATCTTTATATTTTTCTTCATAATCAAAATCTCCTATTTAATCATAAATACAAGTATCCTTCTCCGTAATGAACAATTGTTTGACACGACGGAATTTAATGTTATCATTAAAAGAAAATATGTTTGGAGGCATAGTATGCAAACCGGAGACAATAAGACCATAGAACGTGTATACAAATACATCTGCGACTATATCAATCAAAAACAGATCTCACCTTCTGTCCGTGATATATGTGCAGGCGTAGGACTCAAATCCACATCTTCTGTTCATACTTATCTCAAGCAACTTGACAGTCAAGGGCGCATCGAGTACAGACCCGGTCTCAGGAGAGCGATCGTTATCCGCCAGAGTTCGGATGAAGCTGAACCGGAATCCGTCACTTCCAACGTAACCGGTCTGAGCAGCTACACCAGGGTACCCGTGATCGGTAAGATCACAGCGGGTGTTCCGATCTTGGCGCATGAGGATTACAGTGACTCATTCCTGGTCAGCAAATCGATAATCGGCGATTCCGAAGCCTTTATGCTCAAGGTCCGCGGCAACAGTATGATCAACGCTCACATCCTGGACGGTGATCTCATCATCGTACGCAAACAGAATACATGCGATGAAGGCGACATTATCGCTGCCCTGATCGATGAAGAAGCCACGGTAAAGCGTTTTGGCAAGAAAAACGGCATTCCCTATCTGTTTCCTGAGAACGATGCCTACTCTCCCATTCCTTTCAATACTGAAGGCTGCAGGATCCTAGGCAAAGTAGTAGGACTGCATCGTTACACAATTGATTAAATACCTCCTGCATACTTCTTAAAGGGCCCTATTGGGTGTGTATTCTAATTATTTATGCTCCGTGCGGATTTGCAAGCAAAAATGGGAAGCCTCCCCAAATGTGAGACCAGTATTGAAATTTTATTGACAAAATCAAACCGACCAAGTTTTCCCGATAGCGTTGTGATACCCGTCACAACGCTATTTTATTGCGTTTGCGGACTTTTAATGTCTCACGGCGAAAGCTCTTTCCAATGCGTAAAAAACATGTCCAGTCTCAACTTTTTCGTGTTTTTTGAGGATTATTGCCGTGGAAAATCCGTCTATCATACAATCAGGTTAAAAGTTGTATAAAAACAAAGCGCCTTTTTCAGGGTTTTTTCCGGGATTTGACGCAAACCCGGGAAAAAAGGCCGGTCATTTACGCTTATCTGCAGAGTCCGAGCACCAGCTTTGAATTGATTTCGGGATCATCCGGAGCGATCTTCGTAACGTCTTCTCCCATACTCCTTAACCAGGTCAGCTGTCTCTTGGCATAATGCCTCGTGCCTATCCTGATCCTGTCGCAGGCCTGCTCTAAAGTCTCAACACCTTCAAGGTAATTCAGCATCTCCTTGTAACCTATCGCCTGCCAGCACGTGGATGACCTGTCGACATTCAAAGACATCAGCATCTTTGCTTCGTCAACAAGTCCGTTCTCGACCATTATGCCGACTCTCCTGTTGATCCTGTCATAGAGTTCTTCCCTGTCCCAGTCGATCATGAAGACCTTGAAAGGAAATACGGGGCCGCCTGTTTTGGATCTTCTGTTCTTCTCGCTGAATGTAATGCCCAATGCCTTATGGACTGCCAAAGCCCTTATCACGCGCCTAGTGTTATTCGGATGAATGAGAGCTGCCGCTTCGGGATCTTCTTCCTTCAAACGCGCATACAAAGGCTCTATTCCCGTACGGCTGAACTCTTCTTCAAGGTCCTTTGTCGCTTCGAGTTCGGCCTGTTCATCACCAGTACCGTAATCAAGACCGTAAAGCAGCGAAGATATATACTGGCCGGTGCCGCCGCATACCACCGGAAGCTTCCCCCTTTCGAGGATATCCCTGATGACCGGAATCGCCGTGCTCACATAATCGTAGACGGAGAAATCAGTACCGGGATCAACGATATCGGTAAGATAATGCGGGATGTCTCCTATTTCTTCTTTGCTGTCCTTGGCTGTCCCGATATCTAGACCTTTGTATATCTGCATGGAATCAGCGCACACCAGTTCGCCGTCCGCTTCCCTGCATATCGCTAACGCAAGCGCACTCTTTCCGCTCGCGGTCGGTCCCGCGATCACCGGTATATATGAATACTTCTCAAAAACGGGAAATGACTTTTCCATCAGACTATTCTCTTAAAATTCTTCTCGTAATCCTTCTTTGACACGGTAAAGAATGTCGGTCTTCCGTGTGCGCAGTGATAAGGATCTTCAAGCTTTGAGAGCTTTTCGATAAGGCTCATGGCTTCCTGTTCGGTAAGTCTGTCACCTGCTCTGACCGCTGCTTTGCATGCGGTCGTCTGTATAAGCTGATACCAGATATCAGACTTCGAAGGCACTTCACGTTTAAGATCGGTAAGGATCTCTCCGAAAACCGCAGACTGCCTGCCTGCTTTTCCCAAAGGGACTGTCCTTACGGCGATCTGTCTGTCACCCAAAAGTTCCAGTTCAAAACCGTTTTCCTCAAAGCGGGAAAGATTGTCTTCCACGAAACTGTAATCTTCCCAGGAAAGCGTCAGTATCTGAGGAGTCAGCACCTGTTCGACCGCGACCGGCGCACCGGGTTTCTTCTTCACCATGAACTCCTCGTAAAGCACTCTTTCGTGCGCGGCATGCTGATCAACGATGAAACAGATATCCTCATTCTGAAGGATGATGTATGTCGAGAATATTATGCCGACAAAACTTGCGGCAGCGAGCCTGTCGATATCGGTAATAGTGCGGTTCTCCGTAACATCATCAATGATGGCGGGGGCCTGAGGCTTCGGATTTTCCGCTACAGGCGGAATAAAAACATCAGGAACGCCGGGAGCATCCGTATCCTGAAGTTCTGCCTGTGATCCTGTCTGCGTTTCCGTAAGAGTACCGTTCTGTGATCCTGCCGTATCCTCTTTGAGCGCTTCTATATCCGGCTTGAATTCAGACAATATCTTTAGGAGTCTGTTTGCCGCAGCGGGATCGCCGCCCTGCTGTCCGAGCTTATGAGAGCTGACGGAAGGTGATGACGTCCGGGAAGAGGTCTGGGATGACGGTCCCGAAGCAGACTGGGAAGCAGAGAAATCATACCGGAGCTGTGTTCCGGATTCAGCCTCTTCCTCCACCTTGGAAGCGATGCCTCCGAATGTCATTCCGGCTTCACCGCTCTTGTTAAGCGCATCTTTTATCCCGTGGTATACGAGTCTGAAGATATCATTGTCGCTGCTGAACTTTACTTCGCTCTTCTGCGGGTGAACATTGACGTCAACGGTTCCGGGTTCGCAATATATCATGAGAAAACATATTGGAAACTTATTCTTCATGACGGCGTTCTTATATGCCTCATCGATGGCCGCAGACACGGTCTTACTGTGTATGAGCCTTCCGTTGACAAAAACGACCTGAAGTCCCCTGTTGCCTCTGACAAAAGAGGTAAGGCCCGTAAAACCCTCTATCCTTCCGCCTTCCTGTTTATAGCTGACGGGAACGAGCGCTTTCGCCGTTTCTTTACCGTAAACGGCATAAACAGCGTCAGTAGCAGAACCGTTTCCGGGCGTGGTGAAAAGGACCGTACCGTCCTTTATGAGCTTGATCGATATCTCAGGAGCGATGATCGCGAGCTTTTCGATAAGGCCCGTGATATACATGCCCTCGGTAGAGTCCTTTTTCAGGAACTTATATCTTGCCGGAAGATTCTTGAAAAGATTCCTGACCTCAACGGTCGTTCCGGAACACGAAGGACATTCGCTGATATCTTTGAGAGAACCGTCTTCGTAGACGACTCTTGTACCTTTATCTTCACCCTTCAGGCAAGTGGTAAGCGTGACATCTGAACATGCCGCGATGGAAGCAAGTGCTTCGCCCCTGAATCCCATCGTGGAGAGCGTATAGATATCCTCAATCGACTGAAGTTTTGATGTCGCATGAATGAGGAACGCCTTTTCCGCGTCTTCCCTGTCCATTCCGCATCCGTCGTCTGTTACACGGATCAGAGAGATACCGCCGCCTGCAAATTCCACTGTGACTCTCGTGGCACCGCTGTCCAAGGCATTGTCAAAAAGCTCCTTAACAACGGAGACGGGGCGCTCAATGACCTCGCCGGCCTTGATGGCATTTGCGGTTTTCGTATCTAATACATTAATCCGTCCCAACGTCTTCCTCCGAGCACTTCTGCTTCAATTCATAAAGGATATTCATCGCCTCGATTGGAGTTAATCTCGTCGGATCGAGTTCCCTTAAGGTCTGGCGGATCTTGTCCTCTTTCCTGTATACGACATTGTCAGGATTGAAGAAGGATTCCTGGCCGGGCATGACTTCTGATGAAAGCTCCTCATCGTTGCCCATCGTCTCCCTGTTTCCCTTGACCTTGAACTTTCCTATCCTCTCGAGTTCCGAAAGGATCGAACCCGAACGCTTGAGAACGTCCGCAGGGAGCCCTGCAAGTCTTGCAACCTCAATACCGTAACTGTCTGACGTTCCGCCGGGCGCTATCTTATGCAGGAAAGCCACGCTGTCGCCTTCTTCCCTTACTTCAACGTGATTATTGTAAACGCCTCTGTTCAGCCTCTCGAGCTGGTTAAGTTCGTGATAGTGTGTGGCGAAGATCGTCCTTGAGTAAAGGATGTTCGGATCCACGATATATTCAATGACGGCCCACGCGATCGAAAGTCCGTCGTATGTGCTCGTTCCTCTTCCGACCTCATCGAGGAGTAAAAGGCTCCTTCTGGTCGCATTCTTCAGGATGTATGAGACTTCCTTCATCTCGACCATGAATGTTGACTGACCTGTTGAGATGTCGTCAGAAGCGCCGATCCTCGTAAAGATGTGGTCCACAAGACCTATCCTCGCGCTGTCGGCAGGAACAAACGAACCGATCTGAGCCATCAGGACGATAAGGGCCGTCTGTCTCATGAATGTCGATTTACCGGACATGTTGGGTCCTGTCAGGACCATGAGTCTCTTGTCTTCGTTCATCGAAATGTCGTTCGGTACGAAAACCTCATGCGACGATCTCATCATCTGCTCGACAACAGGGTGCCTGCCGTTCTTTATCTCTATGATCTCGGAATCGTCGATGACGGGCTTTACATAATTCTCGTTCTCGGCAAGTTCCGCGAGCGAAGTGATGACATCGGTCTGGGCTATCGCTCTCGCGGTGTCGAAAAGCTTCTGCGATACCGCCTGCACCGCATCACGGACCTGGGTGAACAGCTCATATTCCAGAGCGATTCGGCGGGATGATGCAGTTACTATCTTATCCTCAAGTTCCTTGATCTGCGGCGTTATGTAACGTTCGTTATTGACCAGGGTCTGCTTTCTGACATATTCTTCAGGGACCTTGTCTGACTGGCTTCTAGGGATATCGATAAAATATCCGAAGACCTTGTTGTAACCGATCTTGAGTGTCTTGATGCCGGTCCTCTCGCGCTCGTTGTTTTCGAGCTGCATGATGTATTCCTTGGCATTCTTGGCGAGATCGTAGAGCTCGTCACATTCTGCGGAATAACCTCTCTTAATGATGTCGCCGTCCTTGACCGTAACGGGCGCATCTTCGCTTATAGCATTCTCAAGGAGCGTCATGATGTCCGGCAACGGATCCATTGCCGTCTTTATCTCTTTGAACATGCCCTTGGAAAACTCCTCAAGGCCTTCTCTTACGAACGGGATCTTGCGGAGAGAATTACGAAGCGACAAAAGATCTCTGGCATTGCAGGTCCCGAGCGAGACCTTTCCGGCAAGACGCTCTATGTCGTAAAGCCCAGTGAGGCCTTCTATGATCTGCTGACGGGCCATGTATCTTTCTTTCGCTTCACCGACAGCATCAAGCCTTCTGTTGATGGCTCTTACGGAGATAAGCGGTTCTTCCACCCATTTGCGCAGAAGTCTTGCGCCCATGGAAGTCTTTGTCCTGTCGAGCGCCCAGAGGAGCGAGCCTCTCTTCTGCTTTGTCCTTATTGTTGACGTGAGTTCGAGACCTGTTCTGGTCGCGATGTCGAGTTCCATCGTATCCGAGATCTTATAGCATCTGACAACGTCAAGGTGCTTTACCTGTTCTGTCTGCGTTTCTTCCGCATAGAGCAGGAGCGCTGAGCACGCGCAGAACATCAGCTCGGGATTCGTAAACAGCTTCGCATCCTGTACGGCAGTTCCGCTGTTTTTGAAAAGGCTCTCCGAAAAGTCCCTGTCGTTCCTTCTCGTGAGCGCGATTCCGGTACCGTTCCTGATAGCCGTGATCTCGGGTGTGTCTTCAAAATTCGAGTTGTAGATAATCTCCGAAGGAGAATATTTGCCTATGAGGTTTATCAGATGCTCGCCGTTGTCTGTAAGAGTGAGCTGTGTCGCCTCAAAGTCTCCCGTCGAGATATCAGCGCATGCCACGCCGAACTGGGTGCCGACGCAGCAGATGCTCATGAGGAAGTTGTTCTTACGGTCTTCGAGGCCGCCCGATTCTGTAATGGTGCCGGGCGTAAGTATCTTAATGATGCCTCTCTTTACAAGCCCTGTGGCTACTGAAGGATCTTCGAGCTGCTCGCAGATCGCAACCTTGTATCCTGCCTGTACGAGCCTGTTGGCGTAAGTCGAATAAGCATGGAAAGGAATGCCGCACATGGGCGCCCTGTAGCCTGAACCGCAGTCTCTTCTCGTAAGTGCGAGTTCAAGGATCTTGGCTCCCCTGACCGCATCGTCAAAAAACATCTCATAGAAGTCGCCCAAACGGTAGAAAAGGAAAGAATCCTGACACTTGGCCTTCATCTCGGCATAGTGTTGCATCATGGGCGAGAGTTCACCGGGCTTAAGGTCCGAAAGGCTCATCGGGAACTGGCCTGCCGCCTTAACGTTATTCTCATCAAAACCGTTATCAGACAATGTTTATTCCCCCTTAATGCTGACGAGCACTCCGTCAACCGAATAAGGTCTCGCATGGTCGATCCTGACCTCGCAGAGCCTTCCTTCGAGCATGTCGGGGCCTATATCTATCCCGAGTTCTCCGGGAATGGTGAAGTTGACGAGATGATTGGTTATCGTCCTGCCGGAGAATGTCATGTCTCCTGCCTTGCTTATGCCTTCGATAAGGACTTCCATAGTCTTTCCGACAAGCCTCGAGTTGGACTCTTCGGCATATCTGTTCGTATATTCGGTCAGTCTTCCGAAACGCTCCGTGACGACGTCAGCCGGGATCTGGTTCTCGAAAGAAGCAGCCTTCGTGCCCGGTCTTGCAGAATACTGGAAAGTAAACGCGGCATCGAACTTTGCTTTTTCGATGGCTTTCAGCGTCTCTTCGAAATCCTCCTCTGTCTCTCCCGGGAAACCCACGATAATATCCGTGGTGAGCGATCCGCCCTCAACCTTCGTCCTAAACTGTTCCGCAATTCCCAGGAACTTCTCTATCGTATACGGGCGGTTCATTTCTTTGAGGACGCGGTCGGAGCCTGACTGCATCGCGAGATGCAGGTGTTTTTCGACATTGGGCCTTTCGGCCATTATGTCTATTACTTCATCGGACAGATCCTTGGGATGTGAAGACATGAACCTTACTCTTGAGAATTCCTTGAAGTCCGATGCGGCTCTCAATATGTCGGCAAAGGTCTTTCCGCCTTCACCCTTGTATGAATTGACATTCTGTCCGAGGAGCATGACTTCCTTATAGCCCTGTGATGCAAGGCCGGCCAGTTCCCTGACGATCTCTTCGAAATCCCTCGACCGCTCTCTGCCTCTCGCATACGGAACGATGCAGTAAGAACAGAAATTGTTGCACCCGTACATGATGGGCACGAGCGCTCTGAACTTTCTCTTTCTGTCGATCGGGAAAAAGCTGTCTTC
>CAMVGO010000066.1 GCA_947167045.1 uncultured Clostridia bacterium | reverse complement strand
ATTGCAAAGGGAAAAATCAAAAAAGTACTAAATCGGCATCAAAACGGCATCAATTGCAAAAAATCAGGATATCCGTTCTTCCCGATTCAAGGTCAATTTGCTTCCGGCACAGCAGACTGAAATCCCATACCGAGCAGGATGAAAAGGAACGGCGCTGTATAAAACATCGTATTTCCGAAGCATGCGGAGATCAGATAAGCACAGGCTCCGAGCAGAGCAACAACAGTTGACGGCGAAAGTTCAGCTATCTTTTTTACCGCCTTGCGGTAGATGCTGACGATCGCGAAAATATAAACAAGTCCTGCGGGAATACCATAGAACACTGCATATTGCAGATACTCATTATGAGGGCGGTTGTTTCCGTCAATTGAATTCTCTGCAAGCATTACGCGTATGCCTTCCGTTCCCCATCCGAAGACAGGCTTTTCCAGAATAGCTCCCACCGTCAGTTTCCAAAGAAGCCATCGTCCTGTCCCGGCATATTGTGCGGTCTCTCCCGCAGCATCCGGAGAAGATGATGTTATGTCCGATACATCCCGTAAAAGCTTCATAAAACGCTGGAAGTTTTGCGGTACTGCAAGGAACCCGGCCGCAAAGCCGGCGGCCAGGACCGCCAGGACAGGCAGCACCGCGCGTCTTCTGCCCTTTTGAGTGGCAAGGAATACCACACAAGTAACAACAACCGCACCAAAACAAGCCAGATAGCAGCCGCGTGTATTGTTTGCGATCAGTGTAAAAGCGTGCAGTGCTGTGGATAACAGATAAAGTATCTTAATAACCGTCTTTTTCTCATAAAGATACATTGCAAACGAAACCGTGGTTGCGATAGCCAGATAATATCCGAAATGATTGTATTGAAAGAAGACTGCCGTCATAGTGTTCTTTTCCTGGATAAAATGGAAAAACCAGACAGGCAGTATCCCGCTGAGATCCAGGAGCGCCATGACCGAAATGAAACTGCTCGAGACAAGAAAAGAATCGAGCAGGAATCTCTTGGTGCGTTCATAACGTATCATCGAAGCACATCCGAAAAAGCAGATGATATAGCACAGGAACGTGGTTAACGATTCCGCACGGTAAAAGTCACCAGTCATCGCCTCTATCGTGAAGCCGTTTAAAAGTGTGGAGATGATCATCAAAACCGCCATAATTAGGAACCAGAAATGAGGTCTGTGATCTGAAACAATGCTTTTCAAAGATCTCTTGGCAATAACCAATTGAGCAAAATGACATGACATTACGATCAGGCTCAGGATAACCGCGGCTACCCTGATCATTGTGACGGTAAGATCATAACGCCACCCGCTGTAGACCGCTATCTGGACAAAATAAACTGCGGGAGATATCAGGAACATAAGCGTCGGAACTGCTGCCATCAGATCAAGATCCGTTTTCGACGGGAGCATAAAAAGCTCTTTAAATGTTTTTACGTTATGAAAACTCTTGGCCGGATCAGACATTTTCCCTCCAGAACTTAAACCACCTGTCAGAACGTACTCAACGTATATTCATCCAATACGACTTTCACGCTGATCCCGAACGTGTAGTTCTTTGAATCCCTGAACACAAGCCTGATGCCGTTGGAACCGACATCGGCCCATGAAGTAACAGGAGTATATGATATCAGTTTAGCCGAAAGCTGCTTCGAATAGTGATTATATAAAGCATTTCCGAAACGCTCGCATATAGTCTTTGAAAACTCAGGATCATTTTCGATATCAGGTATAAGATTATTCCAATCAGGGTCATAATCAGAATATTCATTGGTATATACATCGTAATAATCAAAACGGAACTCGCAGCTAAGGATCGCTCCTGTCTTGTCGTCAAGAAGGCACTCAAACTTCCAGCTGTTGTTCAGCCATACCTGCACTTCCCAGATGACTATTGTTCCTCTGTTGCTCAGATTTACGAGATTAGGCGTAGCTTTCCATCTTTTTGACACATCGATCTTATAACCGGCAAAATCACTCACGAAGTCACTCATTATCTGTTTGATCTCGTCTTCCTGGATAAATATACCTTTATCGATCTCTATAGCTTCGGCCAGATAGTATTCGTAATTGATTATGTTGATCTTCTGATTCATCGACATGTCGTCCCTGTATGACAGATTGATCTGCTCGATATCCAGGGATGCCTGCTTGCCCTCATAGAACTTGTCATTGACATTGAAATATGCCAGCGGAAGGAACCAGCCAAGCAGAGCCGCTATCACAACAAATACCGAAACAACAAGGGTATATATCTTTCTCATTTTGATATCTCCCTTATCATGACAGTTACACAGGTGCCGTTGCCTTCTCTCGAGGCAAAAGAAATGGTTCCTTTGTGCAGTTCTATTATCTCTTTACAGAGCGTCAGACCGAGACCGGCACCGCCCTGCGCTCTCGAACGCGATTTATCTACGCGGTAAAAGGCTTCGGTGATATGCCTTAAAGCTTCCTCAGGCATACCCCTTCCGTTATCAAAGACGCGGATACGGTAGCTTCCCTTTACCTTCTCTCCCATGATAAGGATATTTCCGCCGTTATCAATTGCTTTTCTGGCATTGTCCAGCAGATTTGTGAGAAGCGAGCTGAAGAGATCAGGATCGGTGGCACAGAGTCCGGGAGTGCATTTGCACTGAAGAACTATGCCTTTCTTTTTATAGACAGGCTGAAGGTGCAGCGTAAGGTTTTCGATCAGCTGCTGCATATCTGTCGGAATGAGCTTTATGCTGGCATTTTCCCTTTTCATCATAAGGAGATCCAAAAGCTTTAACGAAAGTGACTCGAGTCTCTTTCCTTCGGAGAAGATATAATTCGCAGCTTCCTGGGATTCCTCTTCGCTTAATGCCTGGCTTCTCAGAAGGTCCGCATATCCGATGATCGACGTCATAGGTGTCTTCAATTCATGGGCAAAGCTTCCCATAAACCTGTCCTGATGATCCATGGCAAGATTCAGTTCGTTAATGTTCTCGGTAAGCCTGTCTGCCATGTTGTCAAAGTCGGCGCCGAGCTGTCCGATCTCATCATGAGTCTTGGAATTGACCCTGGCTTCAAGGAAGCCGGAAGACAATGCTCTCGCAGTCCTCGATACCTTGGCAAGCGGTTGGGTCATGAGGTATGAAGTAAGCCATGCGGTAATACCGCCCAACAGTATCAGCACGATCAGGACCTGGTGATAGGTCCTGACCTGCTCGTCCCTTGCCTCATATACAAAAGAAATATCATAAAGAGCTATGAGTTCGAGCGGTCTGCCGTTGGTCTGAACCTCACCCTTTATCTCGTAAAAATGCCGTGAATCCCTTGAGAAAAGAAGCGACTCAAAAGCAGCTGACGTCTCAAAATCCTCGGTATCAAAGCCCGTCAGATAAAGAACCTGTCCGTTCCTCGTAAGCCTCATTCCCACAAGGCCTTCCGCAGTATTCATTCTCTCAAGCGCATTGCTTATGCTTGACAGATCCTGCTGGATATCGACATAGTTTACGAGCTGTACCGACTGCAGGATCATCTCGTATGACTCGGCGGTAGTCTTTTCCACCTGGGCAAGACTGCTCCTGAAATTCTGTGATATCAGAAGAACGCCTCCCACACCGTAACTCAATGTGAGAAGCCATACCATTACGAGGAGCATCTTCTGCCTGAAACGCATTTATTATGCCTCCAGCCTGTATCCGACCTTGGGCACGGCGTGGATGACTTCCTCCCAGCCGAGTTTTTTACGAAGTCTCTGAACATGCAGATCGACCGTCTTGCTCCCGTACGGGAAAGGCTCGTTCCATACACGCTCGTATATCGTCTCTCTGTACATCGCGATACCCGGATTTCTTACGAAAAGCAGAAGCAGTTCATACTCCTTCGGGGTGAGCGCGATCTGATAACCGTCCTTATAGACGATCATGGCCTTCGTATCTATAGTGAGACCGGCAATATGGATCTCGGTATCAGTCTTGTTATAACGGCGAAGCACAACATTGACTCTGGCGAGCAGCTCGATGATCTCGAACGGTTTGGGAAGATAATCCTCTGCGCCGAGCTCCAATCCCCTTACCTTGTCCTCTACCATATTCTTTGCCGTAAGGAATATGACAGGTATCTTCATCGGACGGATATACTGCATCAGAGAAAAACCGTCGATCTTAGGGATCATGACATCCAGAAGGATAAGATCGAAATAGTTATTCCTTATGATATCCAGAGCTTCCTCGCCGTCAAAAGCGCACATACATGAATAGCCCGCCTTAGTCAGACTCATGCGGATGAGATTGGATATAGGCTTCTCGTCTTCAACTACTAAAATATGTATCATTGACAGTGTTTCCTTCCCCCAAAGTGTACAATTCTAATTATTTTACCACTAGTTGGAATTTCACTGATACATAGTATTTTTATTTTTGTCAGCTTATTCCGGTAACCTTGAAATCCTTATCCTCAACAGCTTTTGCAAGGACATCATCAGCAACATCCTTTTCGAGCACTACAACAGCCGTGCCCTTATCGTGGGATACATCAGCTGAGATAACACCGTCCAAGGCTTCCAGAGCCTTCTTAACGGTTGCTTCACAGTGTCCGCACATCATGCCTTCGATCGTGATCGTCTTTTCCATAGTGTTTATCTCCTTTTCATTTTTGATCTCAAATTCTTTAAGCCTGTTCCTGATATCGCTTCCGGCCTTATCGCGCCTGGTATCATACGGTCTTACAAGATTTAACCTCAGTGCATTCATGCATACCGTAAAGCTTGACAGGCTCATTGCAGCAGCACCGAACATCGGTGTCATGGCAATTCCCAAAGCCGCATACGCACCTGCTGCAACAGGGATCAGCGCGATATTATAGATAAATGCCCAGAAGAGATTCTCGTGGATATTCCTTATCGTTCTTCTGGATATCCTGATAGCTGCCGCAGCATCTTTAAGAGTCGATTTCATGAGCACAACATCAGCAGCATCTATAGCAATATCCGTTCCTGCGCCAATCGCGATCCCTATATCGGCTGAAGTCAGCGCGGGTGCATCATTTATGCCGTCGCCGACCATTATCACCTTGCCGTATTCTTTGAGCTTATTTACGATCTTCTCCTTGTCTCCGGGAAGGACGTCGGCAACAGTCATATCAACGCCTGACAGCTTTCCTATCGTATCTGCTGTCCTTTTGTTATCGCCCGTCAGCATGACCGTATAAAGGCCCAATTTCTTTAACTCATTTATCGCTTCGGATGAGTCTTCTCTTATCGTATCTGCCACAGCGATAATGCCAATGAGACTGCCGTCGGACTCAAAGAAAAGCGGTGTCTTTCCCTTTGCCGCAAGCTCTTTTGCCTTTTCTTCGAAAACAGCATCAACAGATCTAATAAACTTTATGTTTCCGCCTCTTATATTCTTTCCGTTTACTGTTCCTTCCAGACCGTTGCCGGCACTGATGCGGAAGTTCGCGGCATCTTCAAGTTCAACGCCGTGTTCTTTGCAGTACTCTGCAACCGCTTTTCCGAGTGGATGCTCGCTCTTTTTTTCGAGCGCATAAGCTGACTTCAGGAGTGATGCTTCATCAGAAACGGGAATGATGTCTGTGACCTGCGGAACACCGCTTGTGATCGTACCTGTCTTATCAAGGACAATTATCTCAGCCCTGCCCGTCTGCTCCAGCGAACCGGAAGTCTTAAAAAGGATTCCGTTCTTTGCTGCAACTCCGTTACCGACCATTATCGCAACGGGCGTTGCAAGACCCAATGCGCACGGACAACTTACAACGAGTACCGAGATGGCTCTCGTAAGCGAATATCCGGTACCTGCACCCGTGACAAGCCAGATCACGAAAACAACAGCTGCAATAATGAGTACACAGGGAACGAATATTCCTGAGACCTTATCCGCGATCCTCGCGATGGGCGCCTTCGTTGCTGAAGAATCGCTCACCATCTTTATTATCTGCGCAAGCGTGGTATCTTCACCTACCTTCTCGGCGCGGCATCTGATATATCCCGAACTGTTGATGGTACCTGCTGATACCCTGTCGCCTGCCATCTTATCAACAGGCACTGATTCACCTGTAAGAGCAGACTCGTCGACAGCACATTCGCCTTCCACTATCCTGCCGTCCACGGGGACAGCTCCACCCGGTCTTACGGCATAGATATCTCCGACCTTAACTTCTTCTACGGGAACGGCTACTTCCTCACCGTTTCTGATCAGAACGGCAGTCTTCGGCTGGAGGTTAAGAAGTCCCTTGAGAGCATTCGTGGTCCTTCCCTTCGATATCGCCTCAAGAAGTTTTCCTATCGTTATCAGGGTCACGATCATGGCCGCGGATTCAAAATAGAGTTCGTCCATCAAAGCCATCTGAGCCTCGTGAGAGCCCGCCGTTGTTATGTGTAACAATGTTACAAAGCTGTAAATGAATGAGACTCCCGATCCCATTGCGACCAGTGTATCCATATTTGTGCTCTTATGAAGGAGCGCCTTAAATCCGTTCACGAAGAACTTCTTATTGATCACCATGACAATGCCGGCCAGGAGCATCTCAATGATCCCTATCCCGATCATATTATGCTCAAGGAACTTTGGAGCAGGCCAGTTCCACATGGAGACACCCATGGAAAAATACATCAGTATGAGCAGGAATAAACTCGAACTGATAAGCCTGTTTCTGAGGACCGGTATCTCCTTATTTATTAGCTGTTCTTCCATGCTCTCGAAAAGATGCCCCTTGGCTTTCGCACCGCCTTCAAGCGATGCGCCATAGCCGGCATCTTCCACAGCTTTTATAACAGCCTTGGGGTCAGCGGAGCCTGAGACACTCATTGAATTTGTGAGAAGCGATACGCTGCACGAGTTTACGCCCTCTACGCCGTTCACTGCCTTTTCGACATGTGACTGGCAGGCGGCACAGCTCATGCCGGTAACCAGGTACTTATCCGTTCTTACTTCATTGTTTTCCATAAGGAATACGCATTCTAAGGTTGATATTTATTTCATAAGTTTCTGAAGAAGCTCAACCAGCTCTTCAGTCTTTTCTTCCGATCCGTTTCTGATATCTTCAGCTACACACGTTCTTATGTGGCTTCCGAGGAGCACCTTCGAGAAGCTGTTTAAAGAACATTTCGCAGCGCTGACCTGAGTTAAGACATCAACGCAGTAAGCATCTTCCTCAACCATCTTCCTGATGCCCCTGATCTGGCCCTCAATACGGTTCAAGCGCGTAATGAGATCCTTTATCTCTTCTTTGGATCTTTCCTTGGTCCTGCAGTGCGGACATTTTTTCTCAGCCATCGCGTTACCTCCGGTCATATACCCCCTTGGGGTATCTATATCTTTCATAACTATATACCCCCATAGGGTATGCGTCAAGTCCAACTTGCAAAACCAACTACGTTAATATATATTTCTTTTGCTTAAACAAAAGGAGTTAAAATGCGCAAGACCAGGCCACAGGGAGTAATACTGCTTCTCATCACTGCCATCATCTGGGGTTCATCTTTTGTTGCCCAGTCGATCGGCATGCAGAGTATTGACGCATTTACTTTTACCGGGATCAGAACTGCTCTCGGGATGCTTTTCCTTCTTCCCTTCACACTCATAATCAACAAAGGATTCGATCTTAGCGCCCCGACTCTTAAAAAGGGCCTGCTCCTTGGCATCGTCTTTTCATTCGCACAGAATTTCCAGCAGTTTGCTTTTTACTATTCAACTTCAGGAAAGATTGCATTTGTCACTGCTTTCTACATGTTCTTCGTGCCGCTCTTCTCGGTCATTTTCTTGAAGAAAAAGATCGCTGCGCTTACATGGATATCGATCTTCATAGGCCTTATCGGTCTGTTCTTTCTCTGCATCAATCCTTCAGAACTCACAGACATCAATCTCGGCGACATACTTGCGCTTATCTGCGCAGTCTTTTACGCTGTCCAGATAATGGTTATAGATAAATCAGTCGAAGACGGAAAGACGAGCGGCGTGCAGCTGTCATTCATGCAGTTTTTCGTTGCTGCGGTATTATCGGTCGTCGCGATGTTTATTTTCGAGAAGCCCGTAATCGCAGATATAAAGACCGCAGCCCCTTCCCTTCTTTATTCGGGAATAATGAGCTGCGGCATAGCATATACTTTTCAGATACTGGGACAGAAAAAAGCAAGTCCCGTTGTTGCCTCTCTATTAATGTGCCTCGAGTCGGTCTTCGCAGTTATTACCGCTGCAATAATCCTTCACGAGAACATGCTGCCAAGAGAGATGGCAGGGTGCCTTATCATGTTCGGCGCGATCATCCTTTCTCAGATTTCGGAGTCTCTTTCTGCAAAGAAGAAGAATCAGGTGTCGGCAGAACATACTTGAGAAGTACGACCATACCTACCATCAGCGCGATTCCTATCAGGAGTGATATAGCTGCATTCTTTACAAATCCGGCAACCATATAAGTTATGAACGATACGGCTGCGCATGTAAGTGCATACGGAAGCTGTGTCGAGACGTGCGCCATGTGATTGCACTGTGCACCTGCGGAACTCATGATAGTCGTATCAGAGATCGGTGAGCAATGGTCTCCGCATACGGCACCTGCCATGCATGCAGATACGCAGATAACGGCAAGAGTAGCCTTGGCAGGATCGGGATCTGTAAGCTTGAATACTTCGAGCGTGATCGGGATCAGGATACCGAATGTACCCCATGATGTACCGGTTGCAAATGAAAGGCCGCATGCGATAAGGAAGATGATAGCGGGAAGCATCATATTGAAATCGCCCTTTGATGACTCAACGATGCCTGCTACGAATTCAGCAGCGCCCAAAGACTCTGTCATGGCCTTCAAAGACCATGCAAGCGTAAGGATCGTAATAGGAGCGATCATTGACTTGAAGCCTTCCTCAACGCAAGTCATGCTGTCCTTGAAGTTCAATATCTTTCTTGCAAGATAGAAGATGATCGTGAAAACGATTCCGCCGAACGAACCGTAAGCCAGGCCTACGGAAGCATCACTGTTTGCAAAAGCTTCAACGAATCTGGCAAAGAATCCGCCCTCAAGTTCACCGCTGTAAAAACCGCCAGTGTAGAGCATTCCGATCACGCAACAGATGATAAGGACAACTACAGGAAGAACAAGGTCAATTACCTTACCCTTCTTCTCAACAGTCTCCTCTTCTTTTGTATCAACCGGCTTAACTGTATAGATATCACCGTTCTTCGCATTGATCTCATGACGAGCCATGGGACCATACTCTATCTTGAATACGACCATAAGGACCATCATAAGGATTGTAAGAAGCGCATAGTAGTTATAAGGGATAGCCCTTATGAACAGCATGAGTCCGTTTGTGCCTTCAGGAGCGAATCCTGAAACAGCTGCTGCCCATGAGGATACCGGCGCGATGATGCAGACAGGAGCTGCGGTCGCATCGATAAGATAAGCAAGCTTGGCTCTTGAGATCTTCTGTCTGTCAGTAACAGGTCTCATAACGGAACCTACCGTGAGGCAGTTGAAGTAGTCATCGATGAAAATGAGCACGCCCAGACCGATAGTAGCAATTTGTGAACCGACTCTCGATTTAACATGCTCCGATGCCCAGTTGCCGAATGCGGCAGAGCCTCCTGCTTTATTCATCAGCGCCACTATTATTCCGAGGAATACCAGGAATACAAGAATGCCGACATTATAGGAATCAGAAAGTGATGCTATGATCCCATTGTTGAAAACGTGCTCCAACGCCTTTACCGGATGAATATAAGGTGCAGCGTTTCCCAACGAGAAAAGCACGCCGCCTGTCACAATACCTATAAAAAGCGAACTGTAAACTTCTTTCGTGATGAGCGCCAGCACGATTGCCACGACCGGCGGCACAAGCGCCCAAATGGTGTTGTACAAAATAGGAACAAATTCAGCGTCCATAAAAACCTCCGGGAATAAGGATAGAACCATAATAGCACGGTGCAATGACTGCCTCAAACCGCAAAAGCAATAAAATAGGGCCTCTTAAAAAGTCATTCTGACATTTGACGGTCTTTTCAAAAATGAAAAGCCCCCGGAGAATAACTCCAGGGGCGATATCATCAAATGATTATTCGTCAGATCAGAACTTGCCTGCCTTAGCAGCTTCCTCAACGGATACTGCTGTGGAAACAGTCATACCGACCATCGGGTTGTTACCAGCGCCGATGAGACCCATCATCTCAACGTGAGCAGGAACTGAAGAAGAACCTGCAAACTGAGCGTCAGAGTGCATACGACCCATAGTATCTGTCATACCGTAGGAAGCAGGACCTGCAGCCATGTTATCGGGGTGAAGTGTACGGCCTGTACCACCGCCGGAAGCAACAGAGAAGTACTTCTTGCCAGCCTCGAGGCGCTCCTTCTTGTATGTGCCTGCAACAGGGTGCTGGAATCTTGTAGGGTTGGTGGAGTTACCTGTGATGGAAACGTCAACGTTCTCCTTCCACATGAT
>CAMVGO010000065.1 GCA_947167045.1 uncultured Clostridia bacterium | reverse complement strand
GAATGCATCAGTTCAAGGCCAAGTCAGCTCTTCACGAAGCTTTCACCGAAGGCCTTGTCACATATCCCGATCTTATGGCTGCTGACATCCTGCTCTACGACCCCAAGTACGTTCCCACGGGCATCGACCAGAAGCAGCACGTTGAGCTTGCCAGAAACCTCGCCATCAGGTTCAACAATCGTTACGGCGAACTCTTCAGGATACCTGAGCCCCTCATCCCCACGATCGGAGCAAAGATCCGCGATCTTCAGAATCCGGAGCAGAAGATGAGCAAATCCACCGACAATCCGAAGGCTTCAGTCTTCCTTTCCGATCCCGAAAAGACGATCAGAAAGAAGATCATGTCCGCTGTTACGGATTCCGACGGCATCATAAAGTTCGACGAGGAGAACAAGCCCGGCGTATCGAACCTCCTTACCATCTACTCCGTATTCACGGGTTCGACCATCGAAGATGCAGTCGCAAATTTTGAAGGCGGCGGATACGGCGACCTCAAGAAGGCAGTTGCGGAAGCAGTCGTCAGCAAGGTCGTTCCTTTCCAGGATAAGTACAACGAAGTAATGAACAGCGGCATCATCGATGACATCCTTGATGCGGGCCGCGACTACACGATCGAGATCGCGAGAGAAAAGTACGAGCTCGTAAGAAAGGCAGTCGGTTTCGGCCGTATCTGATCCTTTCAGCAGATGAAAACAACAGCGCCGGGGTTATTATCTCCCCGGCGTTTTAATTTGCTTTGTTTTTCCAGATATATCCGCTCTTTATCACCGTCTCTATGTGATAGCTTGCATCTCCCAGTGATGCGCGGAGCATTTTGATGTATGTATCCACCGCCCGGTCGTACCTGGCGAAATCCATTCCCCAGACGGCGTCAAGTATCCTGTCTCTCGATAAGATCTGCTCCCTGTTTTCGACCAGGAACATAAGAAGATCATATTCCTTGGGAGACATCTCGATGCGCTTGCCCGATACGCTCACCTGTCTTTTCGCAGGTTCGATCTCTATCTCGTCCACCACTATGCGTCCGCCCTGCACGAGCAGTCCCCTATAGCGGTTGATCAGGGCATTGATCTTAAGCAGAAGGAGCTTCATCGAATATGGTTTTGTAAGGTATTCATCAGCTCCGATCTCATAGCCTTTTTCGATGTCATTCTCGCTTACCAGCGCAGTAAGGAAGATTACCGGGACGTCATAGCGGCTCCTGATAAACCTGCAGACTTCCCTGCCGTCCTTGCCGGGCATCATGATGTCCAGGATTATCGCATCATAACGGTTCTGCATGACCATCCTGCATGCGTCATCCCCGTCTCCCACCTGGTCGACTTCAAATCCGTTCTTTGTCAGGAACGCTGCCGTTATCGTCCTTAAGGACACTTCATCTTCCGCGATCAGAAGCCTGTATTTGCCGTCCGCCATTACTTAGCCTTTTTCATCTCAAACCAGAATGTGGTCTCTCCCGATCCGCTCTCTGCTCCGAACTTCGCCTTATGGAGCTCCAATATGCTCTTGTTGACTGCAAGACCCACTCCGTTGCTGCCCATACGGTCTGTGCGTGCCTTATCCTTCTTATAGAACAGATCCCATATCTTTTTCAGTTCTTTGGCACTTATGGTCTCGCCGTCATTGCTGATCCTGAATACCACATTGTTTCCTGAAGCCGAGACCTTGATCTCCGCCTTTTCCTTACCGTATTTTATCGCATTGGAAATGAAATTCGAGATGACCATGTTCATCATGTCCAGATCAGCCATGACATATAATTCCTCATCACCCTCTTTCGTGAATCCGAATCTTATCCCGCGCTCACGTGCAATGTGCTCAACACGGTCAAAACATGCTTTCGCAAACTCGAAAAGTTCCACTTTCTCAAGATTCAGTTTAACGTCACCGGAATCCATCGCCGATATGTTCAGGAGTGTGGTAACCATCTTATTCATGTGGTCCACTTCATTGCTTATCTTCTCAGTTACTTCCGCACGGTCCTTTTCTTCCACGAGCTCCCAGTTCTCGATATAGGCTTGAGTCACGGCAAGCGGTGTCTTAAGCTCATGCGCAAAGCTTCGCGTGAGATTCCTGGTCCTCGCTTCAAAGTTCATTCTGTTGATGTACATCCTTCTCATCATGAATACAGTAAGCAGCATCAAAGCCACAAGCATGACAAGGATCAGGATATACACGTGTATGTAATTCGAGAATACGTAAGCCAGCGGATGGAACACATAAGCATCATATTCATATATGTCTATCTTATTTTCCGTGAGCGGAACTTCAAAAGATGAAGTTGCGATCACCAACGCATGCGATGTTATAAGACCGGTTTCAAATGCCGAGACATTATCGTTTGTGCTGTATTCATCTATCAGTTCATCGAATAATTCTTTTGCCTCACTGTCCAGTTCGCTTTGTCTTTCGGTTTCTTCCGTGATCTGAACATCAGGTTCTTCTGCATCCAGAACCTGCGTTACTGTCATTACCGGTCTGGTAACGACGGTCACGTTATTATTCACTGTACTGACAGAGTATGCAATGACTGAATCCCCGACTTCCGTAACTACGATCTCTTCACCCAACAGAAAGACATCCATATCGTCTGTCACCGGCTCATTGCCGTTCACCTCTACGCAGAAACTGACCTGATGTACGTCACCTGCATTATCTGCGTCAGACGGTGTTCCGTTGTTATATACATAACGGCCGTAGTGTCCGATATCAGGATCTGTCCTGCTCGAAAGGTATCTGAATCCGTCGAATACGACCAGCGTATTCTGGCGGTCTTCGGTCCTGTCGATCTCTATCCGGCTTACGTCGAAATCTTCATCGTTACCGGTGACTTTGCTCACAAATCCGCTGTTTGCGTCATTTACCACGATCATTGTAAAGAGGATGCCGCCAAGCGCTGTTGCGACCAGAATCAACACACAAATCAATGCCGTGATCTTAATATAACTTTTTCTCATTTTCCCATTACCCCCTTGCGCTTGGCGTTTCCCATGCATCACTCGATATTTTGAGTATAAAACGCCGATGTGTAATCTTTATGAAAATGAGCAATATTTTTTTATCAAGATCAAGGCCGTCCCGCTTTGCAGAACATGCAGGCGGGACGGCCCATCTTTTTTCTTATCCTATGTATCCCCTATCTGTTTACTCCACATGCCAGAGTCTTGCTCTGTCATATTCTTCGGGCAGCGGTTCCCATTCTCCGTCTGACACTTCGATGTACCACTGCATCTCGGAGCTGTCCCATTCCATCCAGCCGTAATCACCGTAATCGCGACCGTTGTCTCTGGAATCATAATGAGTGGATGAACTTTTCTGTGAAGGTGGCATAGATCTATCCTCCTTATTCCAAAGGGCTTGACAGCCTGGGCAACGAGGCCCTTATCTCTGAGTCCCCGTCCCCTTTTCCTTACTCCACTTAAATTTTAGAAAACCCCTTGAGCACTGTCCATCTTTTTCGTATATACCAAATCGACAAACCGGATTTATCCGCAGATAATCCGGTTTGTCTTTAGTGCACTAAAATATCTTTGGCCGGTATGCTTCAGCTGTCCAGCAGTGAATACAATATCTTATATAACTGCACCGCATCTTCCTTTGAAAGTCTCACGCACGAGCCTACCTTCTCCGGGATGTCTTTTGCCTTGTTGTATAATGCCTTTCCTTCTTCAGTCAGCGTGACAACGACGACACGCTCATCCTCTTCGCTTCTTGTCCTTTTGATCAGACCCTGTTTCTCAGTATTCTTCAGCATGGGAGTTACGGTTCCCGTATCGAGCCTTAACCTCCTGCAAAGGTCGCTTACCTTGACGCTGTCCTCTTCCCAGAGCACCAGGAACATTATGTATTGGGTATATGTGATACCCAGAGGCTTCAGATAAGGAGTGTAAAGATTCACCACTTTCCTTGCGGCCGCGTAGAGAGGGAAACATAACTGCGAATCAAGCTTCATCGATTCGGCTGTCTTCATTCAGATCACCCCTTGTCTTCAGATAAGACTCTCGACAAATTCCCTGACTTCCTTCATGTCGGCTGTGGGTTCAAATCTCTTTACGACATTTCCTTCGCGGTCAACTATGAACTTCGTGAAGTTCCACTTGATCTCCGGATTGTTCTGATAATCCTTGTCGATCTTCTTGAGCATTGTATTCATGGCGAATGCCTTAGGACCTTTTCCGAAACCTGCAAAGCCCTGCTGTGACTTAAGGAACTTGAAGAGCGGAAGAGCATTCTCGCCGTTCACGTCGGACTTCTTCATCTGCGGGAACTTCGTGTGGTATTTGAGCTGGCAGAACTCCGCAACCTCTTCATCTGTTCCGGGAGTCTGGCCCGCGAACTGGTTGCAGGGCACGTCGATGACTTCGAATCCCTTGTCGTGAAGATCTTCATACATCTCCTCGATGGGCTTGTAGTGCGGTGTAAATCCGCAGCCTGTTGCGGTATTGACAATGAGTATAACCTTACCTTCATAATCCTTAAGAGAGATCTCCTCTCCCTTGGGTGTGGGAACTGAATAATCGTAGATGGACATAACTGCGGTCTCCTTCCGTGTTTCATTTGATAAAATTATATTGCGTCAAATACAAATTGTCAACACTTTTTCTGCAAAAAAAGCGGGCATCCCGTTTTTCGGAAGGCCCGCTACAAATATTGTAATATCTTTTAATATAAGACGCGCTAGTTCTCGTTCGGATAGACGAGTCTCCTGTCGGTATCAAACCACTCGGCTATCGTCCTGAAAGCCTCAACGATGAACTTGCCTCTCGGCGTGATCGAATATGTGCCGTCAGCATTCTCCTCGATCGTGCCTGTAACGATCTGCTCGTTGAAACGCTTTTCGAAAGCACCGTAGTCTTCAACATATTTTGAAGTAAACACTTCTCCAACCGATTCCTGGGTGAATGTCTGATCGGAATTCTCCTCCATGTAACTGAGCATGAAAACCGATACGGAACGTTCGACAGTAACCGGAACCAGTGTGAAGATGACCATATTCACGCAGCAAAAGATAACGAACATCATGATGATGTCCCTTATGGTGATAAAGCCCCAGAACTTTCTTACGATGCCCATGACGACCGCAGCGATGAGACCTGTTATGACGATGAACACGACGCCTCTGTACATGAGGACTTCCATATTCTTAAGGATACCCGTATGGAATAATCCGATGAACATCGCCGAACATACAATATAGATGAGCGCATATATTCCTATGAGCGCCACTATACTTCCGGCATTCCCGCTGCTCTTTCCCGTCTTAGACATTTCCCGTTGCCCCGCTCTTTTGCTTTATCTCTTCCGCAGCAAGAGCTCTCGCCTTCTCGATCGGGTCAGCTATGTAAGCAATGCCGCTGCTGCTGATCTGGATCGCAGTTCCGCAGAACTGGCAGAAACCCGTCGAATTTCTTCTGATGCGATTGCCTGTTGCACCGCAGTTAGGGCACTCAACCGCAACGCTGTCACGTGCGATCTCGTCTTCCAACTGTGTTCTTCTATGTCTTGCGTTCTCTTCGATGGCTCTTTCTCTCGATGCTTCAGCCTGAAGTCTTGCTTTCTCGGAAGCCGTCCTTGAACGCTCGATCTCCTGCTGTTTCAGGATGTGATCGCTTACTCTGAAACCAATCTTGATGAGATTGTTCAACCCTATCCCAAACATGAGTCTTTCCTCCTGTTAATCTATTCTTACTCCAAAGGATATTGTACCATGTATGAGATCTCTCTTGCCAGTCTTGCGACAGGTAATCCGACAACGTTCGAGTAGTCTCCGTCGATCTTCTTTATCAGAAGAGCTCCCTTGTCCTGTATGCCGTATGCACCGGCTTTGTCGTAGGGCGAACCGCTTTTGCAATAATCCGAAATAAGCCACTTCTGGTGAAGATCCAGCGGGTTGAATTCGACACTGGTTACTTCGGTAAATGTGTTTTCGCCGTTGGCCGTGATAAGGGCAACGCCCGTTGCGACCACATGAACTTTTCCGGACATCGAACTGAGCATCCTCTCGGCATCCGACCTGTCAACAGGCTTGCCGTAGATTACCCCGTCCAGGATTACCGAAGTGTCTGCCCCGATCACCAGGTACCGTTCCTGTTCTTCCTCTGAGAGGAATTCAAATACGGCCCTCGCCTTTAACAGAGCGAGATGTTCGCTGACCTTAAGGACAGGAACACCCTTTTCCTCCATCTCGATCTCAGCTTCACGTTCATCGATATCGGCAGTGAACACTTCAAAATCTTCGGTGATCATAGACAGCAATTCGCGCCTCCTGGGAGACGCGCTTGCTAAAATAATCTTTTTGTTTTCTTTAAATATATTACTCATTATCAGTTACCGGGCTTCGGCGGAGGTGCAAAGATCCCCGGAGGAACAACAGGTCCGGAAGAAGGAGTGAATGCCTCGATCTCGGCTTCGAGATCATCGATATCGGCATTGGAAGGTTCCATGGCAGCTGCGGGTGCTGCAGATACTGCAGGTTGAGCTGACTTAAACGGACTGGGTTCTGAAGCCTGTGAAGACTTGAACGGACTCGGATCAGCAGACTGCGCTGACTTAAACGGACTCGGTTCGGAAGACTGTACAGGCTTGAAAGCTGAATTTATGGGCTGGGCAGCAGGCTCCTTCGCTGGAGCGGAAGCTGCGGGCTGTACAGACTTGAACGGGCTCGGATCAGCAGACTGGGCTGTCTTGAAAGGACTCGGTTCGGAAGACTGTACAGGCTTGAAAGCCGAGTTTATCGACTGACCGCCGGCAGGCGCCTTGGCGGGAGCGGCTGCCGAAGGCTGCATTGCTGCTCTGAAAGGTGAGTTGCTGGGCTGCAGTTTCTCTTCACCGGAATCCTGTGTGCCGGACAGTGTTTCTGCCGGCTTTGCCAATCCGGAAGAAGGTGTGGCGGCAGCTCTGGGGAAACCTGATGAAGGTGTTGCTGCGGCTCTCGGGAATCCTGACGAAGGAGTAGCGGATGCTCTAGGGAAACCTGACGAAGGTGTTGCTGCAGCTCTCGGGAATCCTGAAGATGCGGGAGCAGCCTTGGGAGCTTCTTCCTTCTTATCTTCAGCCTTCGGTGCTTCATCAGCTTTAGGTGCTGCAGGACCGGAAGGCGTTGCAGTTGCCTTCGGGAAACCTGATGAAGGCGTTGCGGCAGCTCTCGGGAAACCTGATGAAGGTGTTGCTGCGGCTCTCGGGAATCCTGAAGAAGGAGTTGCTGCAGCTCTCGGGAATCCTGAAGATGCGGGAGCAGCCTTGGGTGCTTCTTCCTTCTTTTCTTCAGTCTTCGGTGCTTCAGCAGCCTTGGGAGCTTCCTTCGGAGGGATTATGGACTTAGCAGGCTCTGCCTTGGGTCCGAAAGGTGTGGGCTTTGCATTATTGGGCTTTGCCTGAGGGATTATTGATTTTGCAGGAGCGTTATTCTGAGGCTGGACTGTCGTGAACTTTGCAGGTGTTCCGCCGAATCTGAATGTCGTCTCCGTATTGAGTTTCTCCTCTTCCTCTGGCTCTGACATCAATGCATCAGGATCCTTAAGTGAAGACTGGGAAACGATGGACTTGTTCTCAGGTTCTTCCTTAACCTCTTCCTTCTTTGCCTCTTCAACTGCTTCCTTTGCGGCTGCGGCAGCCATGGCTGTTGCAGTGGCAGGTCTGGTGTTGGCAGGTCTTGAAGGTGCTTCAGCGGGTGCGGTGGAAGCGGAACTTGCCTTTGATGTGACACTCTGCTGCTGCTTGAGTCTTGCTTCCATTGCTTCTGCGGAGGACTTCTTCTCGGACTTGCTCAAAGGAGCATCGGAAGATTTCTTATCCGACTTGGGCTGTACTGCAGCTGCAGCCTGGATGCCGCCGTGCTGTGCGCCCTTGATCGTATCGTTGAGTGAATCCTTAAAGCTGATAGATGTCTCGGGAAGGATGCCATTGCTGTCGCTCTCGAATCTTGCATCCGGATTCTCGCTGAACAATGTATAAGCCTGTCTCGGATTCTCCTTGTGTGTGATCTTGTAGTAGAAGTCGACGAGCTTTGCAAGAGACTTGCTCATGACGAGCTTCGAAGCTGTCTTGACCGGTGCGTCGATACCGCTGATCTCATTAACATCCTTGAAGAACTCGCCGCTGGTCTTGTAATCGCCGGCAACGATGTATCCCGCACCGGGCTCGCCCTTGTCTGCGAGTGTGAGCATCGCGTTTGCAACGTCTCTTACGTCGACGAATGCACGTCCGCCTTCCTTCGGAGGGATCGTACCGTTATTAAGATAACTGTTAAGGACCTTGTTGATCTCGTAATCTTCAGAATAGCCGGGGCCGATGATGAATGTCGGAAGTACCATAACGGCATTAAGCCTGTTGAGAGCAACCTTCTCCATTACGTAAGCGGCAGCCTCTGCCTTTGATTTTGCATACTCGCCGGCAACCTTATTGCGGTCGAAGTGGATCGTGATATCCTCACCCTTTACTTCAGGATTGAGCGCATATGCCGAACTCAGATAAACGAGTTTGCCGACCTTGCGCTTAAGGCACATGTCAACGACGTTCTCTGCGCCGATAACATTAACTCTTCTCATCGTGAGATTCGTCTCATCAGACAGCGATACATACTCATCTGTGTGGAAAAGAACAGCCGATCTGGGATCTTCGAGTTCGAAAAACTCTCTCATGGAATCTTTGTCAGTGGATATACCATAACAGATCTCAATATTGGGATTATTCCTATACATTCTGGTATCAGAAAGCTCACTCATGAGGATCCTGACTTTTTCTCCGCGCTGGAGAAGCATACTGATAACAGTTTTTCCAAGTGCGCCTTCCGCGCCCGATACAAGATACTTAACCGACATACAATCTCTCCTTGATAATGCGTATGCTGTTGATAACCTATTTTAAATATAAGTATCCACGTTAATCATTTTACACTTTCGGAAACCTATGTGCAAAAACAAATGGAAAATGATTATTGACATTTCTGTAACGCAGATATATTCTTATGTCACATTTCTGCTATGAAATGCGAACAATTGAATAACTCTAAAGGCTGTGACGAAGAAAGCCGCAGAGATCTGCGTCAATACAGAGAAGTGCCGTTTGCTGAGAGGCACGTGACGATATTTGCACAAGCTATCCCTTCCGAGCCGGCATTCCGAAAAGGATCTTCCCTAGTAGACAGTGCCCGTGATGCTGCGTTAATGCAAAGGAGTTGTTAGACTTCGTAAGTGGCAAACAGAAATGTTTGCAAATTGAGTGGTACCGCGGATTTTATTCGTCTCAATGTCCAAGAAGGATGTTGGGGCATTTTTTTTGCCCCAAAAATTGACAGAAAAGGAGAATGGTATGTCAACACAAAACAACAGCAACGTAGAGTTCAAACTCCAGGAAGTTGCAGCCAGAGTTCACGGCTTAAGACTCGACATGGGTCTAACACCTGAAGAGGTTGCATCCAAACTTGATATTTCGGCAGAAGAATACCTCAAGTTTGAAGAAGGCACCCAGGACTTCAACTTCACATTCATTTATAAGTTTGCCAATCTTGCGGGCGTTGAGATCTCGGACATAATGGAAGGATCTTCCCCTTCCCTTAAGGAATACGCGATAACCAGAAACGGTCAGGGCAGCCCCATCACAAGACGCACGGGCTACAAGTACCAGCGTCTTGCATCCAGGTTCAAGAACAAGCTCTGCGAGCCCTTCCGCGTTGTCGTTCCTTATTCCGAGGAAGCTTTGAATCCTCCCTACCACCTCGTATCACACAACTACCAGGAAATGAACATCGTCGTAAAGGGAACATTGAAGGTCATCATCGGTGATTCCTCCGAAGTCCTTCACGAAGGTGATTGTATCTATTTCGACTCCACACAGCCTCACGGCGAGTTCGCATTGGGCGGCGAGGACTGCGTATTCTATGCGATCATCCTGAATCCCGAGGCATGGGGCAAGGGTGAAAACTACACCACTCCTTACAATTCGGAAGAGATGCGTACGGACAACATTACCAATGTTGATGCGGCAAACCTCGAAGATGCTGTTTACACACATTATCTCAACGGTGTTCTCGACGAGAACGGTACACTGGTCGACGTTGACGTCAACGTTCCCGCATGCAAGAAGTTCAACTTCGCTTTCGACTGTGTCGACGTCATCGCTGACAAGAACCCCGACAAGCTCGCCATGCTCTGGGTCGCAAAGGACTGTGTAACCGAGAGAAGGTTCACCTTCGGCGATATCAAGAAATATTCCAACATGACAGCCAACTACTTCAAGTCTTTGGGCATCGGCAAGGGCGACAAGGTCGTTCTCGTCTTGAAGCGCCACTATCAGTTCTGGTTTGCCATGATGGGTCTCGAAAAGTTAGGCGCCGTAGCAATCCCTGCCACCCACCTTCTCCGTGACCACGACTACGAATACCGCTTCAACGCTGCAGGCGTTAAGGCCGTCTTCTGCACAGCCGATGACGATGCAGCAGACGAGTGCGAAAAAGCTGCAAAAGCATGCGGCGTTGAGACACTCATTCTCTGCAACGGTTCAAGACCCGGCTGGCACGACTTCAACGAGGAGTTCCAGAACTGCTCCGATGTATTCGAGCGTCCCGAAGATTATGCATGCGGCTATGATCCCATGGTCATGTTCTTCACATCCGGCACGACAGGATATCCTAAGATGGCTCTGCATTCTTACATGTATGCGATCGGCCACATCACTACAGCCAAGTACTGGCAGAACGTAGACCCCAACGGTCTCCACTTCTCCATCTCCGATACGGGCTGGGGTAAGGCACTCTGGGGCA
>CAMVGO010000064.1 GCA_947167045.1 uncultured Clostridia bacterium | reverse complement strand
TTTCTGAAAGGCTTCTCGAGAACGCCGTAAATAAACTTTGCCTTCTGCTTTTCCTTAAGCTGCATACCATACTCGCTCATCTTACGAGGTCTGGATGCACCGTGCTTTTTGGATTCTTTCTTCTCTACTCCCAAGAAAGCAGGCTCAATACCGAGGGCTCTGCACTTCTTAAGGACAGGTGTCATATCTCTAGCCATTGCTATATTCCTCTTTTCTAAACTAAGTATTCTGCCAAGAGAAGATTAAACTCTTCTTCTCTTAGGAGGGCGGCAACCGTTGTGAGGTACCGGTGTTACGTCCTTGATCATTGTGACTCTGAGGCCTGCTGTCTCAAGGGCTCTTACTGCGGACTCACGTCCGGATCCGGGTCCCTTGACATAAACATCAACAGTCTTCATGCCATGATCACAAGCTGCCTTAGCAGCCTTCTCGGAAGCAACCTGAGCTGCATAGCTCGTGCCCTTACGTGAACCCTTGGCGTCCATACCTGCAGAAGCCCAGGAAATTGTGTTTCCCTGCTTATCGGTAATTGTAATGATTGTGTTATTGAATGTAGCGTGAATATGAGCCTGACCGTCTACGACGTTCTTACGCTCACTTCTTCTGGGTCTTAAGCTTTTTTTCTGTGCCATTTTGACTTACCTCACCTTACTTCTTCTTACCAGCAACTGTATGCTTCGGACCCTTACGTGTACGAGCATTAGTCTTTGTACGCTGGCCTCTTACAGGGAGTCCCAGTCTGTGGCGACGTCCGCGAAGGCAACCGATATCTGTAAGTCTCTTGATGTTGGACTGTACTTCTCTCTTGAGGTCACCCTCTACCTTATAATTGTTCTCGATCTGGTCACGGATCTTCGCAACCTCATCTTCTGTCAAATCCTTGACGCGTGTGTCCGGATTGATGCCTGTATCGGCAATGATCTTATCCGCACTTGTTCTTCCGATTCCGTAAATGTACGTAAGAGCGATTTCAATTCTCTTATCATTCGGTAAATCTACGCCGGCTATACGAGCCATTTAATGTACCTCCGTATTGGATAAAGTGTTTTAATCTCTATTTGACACGCGTAAGTCAAGGAACTCCGGGTTAGGGAGCAGCCGCCCTCTCGGTAACGGTGAATAAATATGATTACTTTTTTAATAGTACTTGTGCGGGAAGGAGCTATTATCCCGCGGTCTTCTTTTTTGGCGTACGGGGCTAATTCCGTACTGTTTGAAGACCCGTCAAATGTCTTAACCCTGTCTCTGCTTATGCTTAGGGTCGGAACAAATGACCATTACCTTGCCGTTTCTGCGGATGATCTTGCACTTCTCGCACATCGGCTTTACTGACGGTCGTACTTTCATGTTAGTACCTCCTGTTGCTGATATTTTTCCACAACAAATACAGGCGCCTTGTGAGCGCATGCTGAACTATTATAGCAGAATCGATACGGTTTTCAACTGGAAATTTTCATCTGCGAGGCACTTTTTAAACATGTGCCCGCCAAATAAAAGAACCGCCCGAAGGCGGCTCCATTATAGCATCAAGTTAATGCCTTATCCACTTAACCGAAGATTCCTCCGGATGCGGGAAGCGGTATCGTTACCATGAAGATAACGGCGATCACAAGACATACAAGGCTGATCGCAAGAACGATCTTCTTGTTTGTCTGATTCTTGAATACACCGACGATGCCGAGCAGGAAGAGTGCTACGCTGTAGATTACCGTAACGAGTGAGAACTTATCGCCGTTTGCATTATCCTGCTGTCCCTGTTCCAAAACAGCCTGTGCTTCATCGAGCTTGGCATTTGATTCATCGAAATAACTCTGAACAAAAGCATCATCCGTAAAAGGTGATTCAAGAGCATTTCCGCTCTCGTCGTTGAGCCAGTCGAGGATCTCTGCCGTATCATTTACTCCGTCATTAAAAGCCGTCTGGTCATAACCGATCATCTCCGCCATATCATCCGTGAGATTGTCCATGCAGAACCACTGAAGTTTCCAGACATAAGCTTCGACCGCTTCGGTATCATTTACGGAATCCGCATACAGGATCTCGATATCATAATCCAGGATTGTATTCCAGACAGACATATCCTGCGTAAGAGTCTGGACTGCTGAATTGTAGAGCGCATTGCCGTCACTGGAAAGATTGTTGCTCGTAGCATAGTTCGTTGCCTGGTTGCCTCCGTGAATGGAACCTACGTAACTTGCCCATGCCGTGAGCAGTGCCGTTATACCGAGCAGGACAACTGTGATTATCTCAAGAGTGTTTTCATTAAGGAATGACTCCTTGCCCTCGGTCTTCTTTTCATCGTTTGTTTTGTTTTCTTCTGCCATTTCATTGTTCCTTTCTCAATACAAAAGCCCGAATACCTTCTGATAGATGCTCTTTGTATCTCCAGATATTTCAGCGGTGAGTATAACACAGATTTGGCAAAATCGGACATCAAAGGAAAAATTTATATAAGAATAAAAATACGTACTAATATACAGATTGTATTTTAGTACGCATATCATTTTAAATATTGAAACGGATCAGGACGATCACTGCTTCGGCTTCTTCTCGCCTCTCCATGTGATCCTGCCGCGTGAAAGGTCATAAGGTGAGATCTCCATCGTTACTTTGTCGCCAGGAAGGATCTTGATATAATTCTGTCTGAGCTTTCCTGACAAATGAGCAAGAACAACGTGTCCGCTGTCGAGCTTTACCTTGAACATCGCATTGGGCAATGCCTCATCAACTACTCCCAATACTTCAATAACATCTTCCTTCGCCATCAATAACCCTCCTCATAGTCATAAGTTGTAAGATACGGACCCTCATCCGTTATCAAGATCGTATTCTCATAGTGGCTTGCAGGCTTGCCGTCCTGTGTGACTATCGTCCACTGGTCCCCCAAAAGCTCAATCTCGCGTGTTCCTAATGTTATCATCGGTTCGATGCAGATTGCCATACCTTTTTTCAGTTTATATCCGTGACCCGGTCTTCCGTAGTTAGGAACATCAGGATCCTGATGCATTGTCGTTCCGATACCGTGACCCGTAAGTTCCCTTACGACACCATAACCGAAACCTTCACAGAATTCCTGTACTGCATGTCCGATATCGCCAGTCCTCATGCCGACCTTGGCAAACTCAAGCCCCTTCCAGAAAGACTGTTCTGTACGCTCAACAAGAGCCTTCACCGGAGGGGCAACCTCGCCTACCAGGTATGTTCTGCATGCGTCAGACTGATAACCGTCAAGTATGGCTCCTACATCGACAGAGATGATGTCTCCGTCTTTAAGTATCCTGGATTTTCTGGGAATGCCGTGAACGACCTCCTCATTAACGGAAGCGCAGATCGTTCCGGGGAACGGGGGCTGACCGTAGTTAAGGAAGGACGGGATCGCATCATAACTCCTGATAATGTCATAACATAACTTGTCGACATCATGTGTGGAGATGCCCGGTCTGATCTCGTCTCTGCATGCTTTGAAGACGTGCTGCAGGACTTTTCCTGCCGCTTTCATCTTCTCGAATTCTTCATCGGTAAGTATCTCTACCATCTATTACACCTTTTTCTAATTAGAGTCCCAGTTTTTTAAGTCCTGCTTCGATGGAACTGATGCAGGTCTTTGAATCGACATTATTATTGCCTTCAACGATAATGCCTCTCTCATTGTAGAAGTCGATAAGCGGCTGGGTGTTTACCCTGTATGTCTCAAGTCTCTTGGCAACCGTCTCGGGGTTATCATCGGATCTCTGAACCACGTTTCCGCCACAGACATCGCAAATGCCTTCAACCTTTGTGGGCATATACTTGACGTTGAAGCTTGCGCCGCACTTCTCACAGACACGTCTTGTCGTAACTCTGTCCATGATGATATCGTCATCGCACTTTACATATACGACTGCGTCGATCTTTGAACCCTTAGCGGCGAGCATCTTGTCGAGAGCCTCTGCCTGAGCAATGTTTCTCGGGAATCCGTCAAGGATGTATCCCTTCTCGCAGTCAGGGTTGTTAAGACGGTCCTCAACCATCCTGATAGTAACGTCATCAGGGACAAGAGCACCTTTATCCATGTATGATTTAGCTTCTATTCCGAGGGGAGTGTTCTCTTTGATGTTGTATCTGAAAAGATCGCCCGTTGAGATATGGGCAAGAGAATATGTCTCTCTTAAAACCGTTGCTGATGTTCCCTTACCGGAACCGGGTGCGCCTAAGATGATCAGATTCATATGTTTTTCCTCCCTTACTTTTTGTTGTAATTCTTGCGTTTCTTGTCTTTGCCGGCCTGCTTGAGCTTCTCTTCCTCAGCCTTGAGCGCATTGTCGAGAAGAGTCTTCATCTCGATAAATCCGCCGCCTAAGAGCACGATGCCGACACCGTCAAATGCAATGCCGTTGACAGACGGAATGAAGTTCACAGCCATCGGGATAACCGTAACGAGGATCAGGAAAGCACAATCGGCGCTGTTCAGATTGCTGAATACAGACATCAGATACTGAGCCGTGGGCTTTCCGGGCTTGATACCCTGGATGTAACCGCCGTTCTGCTTGATCTGCGAAGAGATCTCATAGGGGTTGAACTGCATCATCGAGAAGATGAAAGCAAAGGCTACGACCAACACCACGTATAAAGGAATGAAGCCGAGGCTTGTCGGGAAATTCTTTGCGCCCGTGAACCAGAGATTGTCTGATTCGGGAGCGATCATAGTGAGGATGGACGGAATGAGAAGGATGAAGGTCATGGCGTAAATGATCGGCATGATGCCTGCCTGTGTGACCTTAAGGGGAAGTACCTGGTTCTGCATTCCGAACTGCTTCATGCCTACGGTTCTCTTGGAGAAGATGATCCTGAGCTTCTTCTCGCCCATATTGATGAGGAGCACGAGGAAGAGCATTCCGATCATGAGGAGGATACCGAGGATCATGAAGCCGAGTGCGAGATATACATTGACGCTCTCGGCATCAAAGTAGAGCATGACTACGTCACGAGGAATGTTGTGGATAATGCCTGCCACAATGATGATCGTAAGTCCGTCGCCGATACCCTTGTTGTTAAGGAGCTCAACGCACCATCCGCAGAAAGCGCTTCCGATGGCTACGGACAATCCGCAAAGGACGATCGCAAGCCAGAAATTGAGTTTTGAAGTAACCGCACCCTTCATTCCGATGCAGTAGAGCGCACCGAAGATGACTGCCATTGCAATTGAAGCGATCCTTGTATACTTAGTGATGACCTTGGATCCTTCTTCACCGAGCTGCGCCATGTTCCTGAGCTTCGGGACAGCCAGAGTGAGGACCTGCATTATTATGGATGCGACAAGAAAAGGATAAATGCCAAGGCTGGTTATTGCAGCATTCGAAAGAGCACCGCAGGAAAGAGTGTTAAGGATCGTTCCCAAGCTCCCCCATTCACGGATAGTGTTTATTGCTGTGTAATGGTTGAGACCGGGGATCGGAATGATCGTAAGCAGACTCAGAACGGATATGATAAGGAACGTGAAAAGGAGTTTCTTCTTTATCTCCGGTGAGTTCCAGCTGTCTTTCAAAGTGCCCATTAATTGACATTCTCCTTGATACTAATAAATAAAGCGTATGTATTATATCGCATATCTGCGCTTTTTTCACCGAGAATATCAACAAACAGGAAAGCGGTCAGATCAGCCTCCTATATACAATCTTCTGACTCGTTTACCGACATCACACGTGATCTCGTAATTGATGGTACCCAGCGCGTCGGCCAGTTCATCCGCAGACCTCGTGCTGCCGAACACCGTAACTTTGTCACCGATCTGAGGTCTTGTTTCCAGATCCGTGGTGTCTACCATGCACATATCCATGCAGATATTGCCTATTATCGGACACTTCTTCCCTCCGATAATGAGCTCGAACCCGTTTGAGAGCCTTCTGGATAATCCGTCGGCATATCCTATACCGACAGTCGTGACCTCAGTGGGACGTCCGGCGGTAAAGTGCCTTCCGTAGCTAATGGTGCTTCCTTCAGGAACCGTCTTGACATGGATCACCTTTGCATACCAGTTCATGACAGGCTTAAGATCGACGTCGACAACAGGTTTGGGGCATCCGGGCGGCATTAGTCCGTACAGGATGATGCCCGCTCTCACCATATCAAGATGCATCCCGGGAAATCTCAGTATCCCGGCGCTGTTGCATATATGTCTCTTGGTGAAATGAATGCCGCTCTTTTCCAGGGCATCGATCTGGTCCATGAACAGACCGAACTGACGCTCCGTGTATTCATCGTCAT
This sequence comes from uncultured Clostridia bacterium, assembly GCA_947167045.1. Lineage (GTDB taxonomy): Bacteria > Bacillota > Clostridia > Saccharofermentanales > Saccharofermentanaceae > Saccharofermentans. Next base: position 4,654 of record CAMVGO010000064.1, on the reverse strand, counting down.
CTGTGTCCGCAACTGCGAAATGTGAAAAAACGCCATAAGGCTCCAGGCCCGGCAGACGGCACGCTTTGACTATCTCATCAGTCTCGCTGCCGTCAGTCTTGAACCCTATCCTTCCCATGCCGGTATCGAGTTTGACATGGATCTTCAGTGTCTTGCCCTTCATGACGGCCTCATCCGAGAGCGCCCTTGCGATCTCAAAAGAATAGACCGCCTGCTCAACATCGTATCTGACCGCATCGGCAAATCTTGACGGATCGGTATATCCGAGTGTCATCATGGGAACGTCTATTCCGTGCTTTCTGAGCTCGACCGCCTCGTCTATGGTCGCTAGGCAGAGTCCTGCGGCTCCGCTGTCTATCAGGGTCTTCGCCGTCTCCAGCGCCCCGTGTCCGTACGCGTCAGCCTTTACGACGGCCATTATGTCCGTACCCGGAGTGGTCGCCTTCTTGATCTGCTCGAAATTGTGCTTCAGAGCATCAAGATCTATCTCGACGCATGATCTGTCGAATATGCTGTCCGTACCCGTAGAATAGTCTGTCATTATCGTAACCACCCGGCTTCCTCATACCCTTCAGGCAGATAAGTTATTAGGTCGGACGGAAGGACTGCCCTTATCCCGATATCATCAAAAGCAGCTTCTCCGGCCTTCGAATGTATAAACACGGCAGAACATGCCGCTTTATACGGTTCCATTCCCTGAGCGAGGAATCCCGCTGTCAGACCGGCCAGGACATCTCCCGAGCCGCCCTTAGCAAATCCGCTGTTCGGACTTGCGAGCCTGTATACCCTGCCATCAGGAATGGCAATAACTGTTATAGCACTCTTAAGGATCACGATACAGTTGTTTTCTTCGGCAAAATTAGCGGCAAGTTCTTCAAGTCTGCCGGCAGTTTCCCGTGAAGAAATTCCTGTCAGCCTCGCAAACTCACCTGTGTGGGGTGTCAGTACCGCAGGTATCGCCCTTGCTCTAAGCAATTCTTTCAGCCTGTCCTGCACATCCGGTCTGTCGGAAAACGCACCCGCATCGAGCACCAGGTTCTGCGCCTTCTCCAGGAAAACCGATGTCAGCGCCTCCATATCCTTGAGATCCGAGGGCATGCCGGACCCGATCAGAACGGACCCGGACTTTTTACAGAGATCCGATGCCTTTCTCAAAAGATCCGCGGTCTTGTCAGGTCTCGGCTCGAGGAGAGCGCACGGTTCGTTGTATCTTACCGCGTCCAGGGTCTTCTCCTCCGAGAATACCCTTACGAGTCCCGCACCCGACCTTAAAGCCGCACCCGTCGCCAGGACAGCTGCTCCGCTCATGTATCTCGAACCTGCGCATACCAGGACAGTACCGAAACTGTACTTATGTCCAAGCTCCGTCCTTGCAGGTTCAAACCCTGATATAAGTTCTCTGTCGATCGGAATAATATCAGCCATTTTTCTCCATGTCTCTGTTGGGGACCAGATCCTCGTTGCGGATCGTCCTGATCGAATTGATATCGAACGGGGTCTCCTGATATACGTAGTAGTTAAGCCAGTTCGTATACATCAAAGTCGCGGATGACCTCCACTTAAGGAGCGGCCCCTTCTCAGGATCGTCATCGATATAATAGTTCTTCGGAAGATCGACGTCTCCGAGTCCCGCCTTGAGATCTCTCTTATACTCCTTGTCCAGGGTGTCCCTGTCGTACTCGGAGTGTCCCGTAATGAAGAACTGTCTGCCATGGAGATCGGATACCGCATAGATCCCGCACTCTTCCGATTCGGAGAGGATCCTCAGATCCTTTCTCTTTTCGACGTCATCGCGCCTTACTTCCGTGTATCTCGAATGCGGAACATAGAAGATGTCGTCAAAACCCCTGAAGAGCTTTACCGGTCTGCTCCATGTCATCGAATGCTCGAAAACACCGAATACCTTCTTGTCCAAAACGATCTTTGGAATGCCGTAATGGTAATAAAGTCCGGCAAAAGCACCCCAGCAGAGATGGAGCGTCGAGTAAACATGTGTCTTGCTCCATTCCATTATCTCGACCAGTTCGGGCCAGTAGTCAACTTCTTCAAACGGGAGCTTCTCAACGGGAGCTCCGGTGATGATCATGCCGTCAAAGAATTCATTCTCGATCTCGGGGAATGTTCTGTAATACTTGATGAGATGCTCGGCCGGCGTATGAGTCGACTGGTGCGTTCTCGTAAACAGGAGCTCGACATCGACCTGGATCGGCGAATTTGAAAGAGCCCTGAGGAGCTGTGTCTCTGTGACCGATTTATCGGGCATGAGATTGAGGATCACGATCCTGATCGGACGTATGTCCTGGGTCAGGGCCCTGTCTTCCTCCATAACGAATATTCTTTCCTGTTCAAGGATATGCCTTGCCGGAAGATTGTTAGCTATTCTGATAGGCATTACATGCCTCCTTTATTTCTGGAAACTAGTTCGCAATGAACTCGTTGAGTATCGATTCAGCCGGCACCTGCTCGGGGCTTATTACCGGGATCTTTCCCAGATGCCCCATCAGTTTGTTTGCTTTGATAAGTGCTGAAGAAAGATCCGCGAACGACTTGCCCGTCGGGGATTTTTCCATGAATACGCTGGGTTCGATGGAACCGTTCAAAGCCTTATCCAAAGCTTCTTTTATATCGTTCATTGCCATGGGCGCCACGATGAGCGACTCATAAGCAAGGAAAGAATTGACGTGGTAGTCAGCAGCGGTCAGGTATTCCTCATAATACTTCTCTTCCGATTTCTGGATCATGGGCCAGTAATCTATCGTTGCAAGAGCATGTGCGCTCCTGTGACGGTAATCCCTGATGATCCTTCGAAGGAGCCTTATCTCATTGCTGTCCATCAGTTTGGAGTCGTTATAGACATTGCCATAGGGCATGATGAATACTTTGGAGCACTTTTCGGCAGGGCATTCACCCGATATTCTCGGAGAAAGTCCGTGAAGGCCTTCGACCACGAGGATGCCGTCATCGCCTAAGCAGATGGCATTTGCGGGATCGCCTTCTTTCTGAACCCTTACGTTGAAATCAAAGAAAGGCGGTATTACCGTCTCACCGTCAAGAAGAGCCTTGATGTCACGCTGTATTCTGTCGACATCCAGGGCATCGATCGTCTCAAAGTCCGGTCTTCCCTCTCTGTCGCACTTTAGCTCAGTGATGTTGTAATAATCATCCAGGGACAGGTGGACCGCTTTACGGCCTCTGCTGTTGATCCTGTTTGACAGTCTTAACGTGAATGTCGTCTTGCCGGATGATGTGGGGCCTGATACAAAAATGGCCCTTTTATTCGTATCGGAACAGATCTCGTCACATATAGCGTCGATCCTTCCGACAAAACCGCTCTCAGATTCTGCAATAAAACGCGGAAGTCTTACGGCGCCGAGGGATTCCTCGAGCTCTTCAACTGTTATGTCGATCCTGTCTCTAAGCTCTGCCATATTGTCTCCTTTAGACCAGCTTTATTTTCTTTGAGGAAAGAACCTCTTGATGATCAGTACATTTACCAACCAGTCCCAAGCTAACTGGACCAGCTTTACAGCCAGATAGATAAGGCTCGGGATAACGATGGCCGCCAATGCGAGCAGCAACACCGTTCCTACGACATGAACGCCGCCTGCCAGAACTCCGAGCACCGTTGAGAAAGAACCTGCACTTGCCTGAAATTTCTCAGTGTAATTCTCAAGTGTGCTGTTGAGATAGGCAATAAGGAAATCCTGAAGATCGTCAACCTGTACCGACAGCCTCGGAAGGAGCAGACTTACCGTATAGCTGATGATCAAATAAGATTTGAAGACTTTTACCAGTAATATCAAGATCTTGCCCCACCAGGGCATTCGGTAATATCTGAAACAGATAAAAGGATTGGCCAGGAACAAAAGCGTGAACACGGCGATATGGATGGGTCCGATGATGCCGAATCCCAAAAGTCCCTTGCCGAGAATGTAGATATAGAGGATTATCGCATCAACAAGAAGACCGTACAGAACGAATAAACCGAAATGCTTACGGTTCTCGTAATCAGTATCGCTCCACAGCCTTCCGAGCAAAAGTCCTTCCAGATAATCCAAACTAAACTACTCCTTCAACGTAACATCCCGGTATCAAGTATCGGGCATATTATAGAATTTTATCACAGATGTGCAAATGCGACTACAAAGTAAAAAGCAGGCCTTACGCCTGCCCGGTCTGTCTTACCTCAAAACGAAACTGCAACCCGTTGTCTGCTCTATGAGATTCTTGAGATTCTTCCACTTCTTCGGGAAATGCTGCTCGGCGCCGGCCTTCATCTTTGTCTTATCCTTGAATTCGACCTCGATCTTCCATTCGCCGGGGATCACTGTCTTGTCACCGTATTCATCAGTCAGGCCGAGATTATATCCATGCATCCACTCGAGCATGCCGGAAGCGGGAAGCTTTTCCATTATAATGGCCATCTTGTCGTCATTTATGGATCTCGTAAAATTGTTGTTCCACATGTAATTGTCGCGCCAGGAGATCACTTTCCGCTCAAAGTCATACTTCACCGCATATCCCTCGTTTGCAAAGGTCCTTATCTCGACCTCCAAAACAGCAATAGATCCGTATGCCTTCGAAAAATCCATAACGCTCCTCATTCTATCGCAACTCCGAAAACACTCCCGGATGTGGTTCCTACGACAAGCAT
>CAMVGO010000063.1 GCA_947167045.1 uncultured Clostridia bacterium | reverse complement strand
ACCACCGAGATCTACACTCTTTCCCTACACGACGCTCTTCCGATCTCTCATAGTTCTTCCAAACTTCGATCATCTCTTCCTTTGAAGGCTTGTTCTCAAAGGAAACGCTTACTGCTGCAGTATGTCCTTCCTGGACAGCTACACGGTAGCACTGTGCGGAGATGACAGGATTCTTAGCAAGCTCGATATGGTCGCCTGCATATTCACCCCAGACCTTGAGAGGTTCCTTCTCGGACTTCTCCTCTTCACCGCCGATGTAAGGAATTACGTTGCCTACCATCTCGGGCCAGTCCTTGAACGTCTTGCCGGCGCCGGAAATAGCCTGATATGTGCATACCGAGATAGACTTGATGCCGTTCTTGAGGAAAGGCGTAAGCGCGGGAACGTAGCTCTGGATAGAGCAGTTGGGCTTAACGGCGATAAATCCTCTCTTTGTGCCGAGTCTCTTTCTCTGAGCTTCGATGAGCTGAACGTGATCAGCGTTGATCTCAGGGATTACCATCGGAACGTCCTCTGTCCATCTGTTTGCGGAATTGTTGGAAACGACGGGGCACTCGAGCTTTGCGATCTTCTCTTCAAGAGCCCTGATCTCGTCCTTCTTCATATCTACAGCGCAGAAAGTAAAGTCGATCTGCTCACAGTACTCTTCGATATTGTCAGTACCGTAGACAACCATCTTCTTAACAAATTCAGGACAGGGTATATCCAGCTTCCATCTTCCCTCGACTGCTTCCTCGTAAGTCTTGCCTGCAGATCTGGGAGATGCGCATAAAGCTGCGATCTCAAACCAGGGGTGGTCTGCGAGAAGTGTGATGAATCTCTGTCCGACATAACCTGTTGCTCCGATGATGCCGACTCTTAATTTCTGTTCCATTTCTAAAATACTCCATCTCTTCACGGCTTTTGCCGTTGTTATTTTTCGCTCTACTGTCCGCGTACCGCGCACATTTGTCTTTCGAGCAAACACATATTAGCACAACGACTTCTATATAACAAGTGCGAAAAATGATATTTCCGCGAATTGGTAAAAGTCTACAAATGTAAGTTAATTAAGCCTTTGAGCTATGTTTGTTTTGTACCAATCAGACAAAAAATTAAAATGCACCCCATCAGACCATCTCACGTTCTATACGATCGTGACCCGAATCCGGGAATTGTGTCCTATTAATTGAATTAAGGCAATGCTTTGTTGTGTTAGAATGAAAAAAAAGAAACAGAGGTCTTAACAGATGACACCGACTTTTCCGCTTCTCGAGAATTATCTGAGTTATATGGAAGCTGCTCTCGGACGTTCGGAAAACACGATCAAGGAGTACCGTTATGACCTTATTCTTTTCGCCCGCTTTCTAAAGCTCGACCGCGGACTGATACCCGAAGGCACACCGCTTGAAGAGATCGAGATTTCGGATATCGATGTAAAGATGCTGAATAAGGTTACGACAGATGACCTTCTGGCATTTATCATCTGGCTTTCGCGTTCAAGAAAACAGTCAAACGCCGCCAGAGCCAGACACATCGCCTCTCTAAAGAGTTTTTTCAAATACCTTCATTCTAAAAGAAGGGTTATCGACAGCAATCCCGCTTACGACATAGAGACACCCAAGATCGGCAAGAGGCTGCCTAAGTACCTCACGCTTGAACAAAGCCAGGAACTTCTTAAGACTGCATACGAATCGCCCAAGGATTCGAATGAACGCGATTACTGCATGCTCACGTTGTTTCTCAACTGCGGTCTCCGTCTCTCTGAACTCCGCGGCATAAACACCAACGACATTCACGGAACCACACTGACAGTTATCGGTAAAGGCAACAAGGAGCGGACGATATATCTCAACGATGCCTGTCTTGAGGCTCTGGACGACTGGATGAACAAGAGAGCCACACTTAAGATAAAGCCGGAAGCAGGAAAAGCCCTTTTCGTTTCAAAACGCGGCACGAGGATCTCGTGCGACATGATACAGATAACCATCAAGCGTCTTTTGGAAGAAGCCGGGATCGACACGAGGATCTATTCCGTCCATAAGCTCAGGCACACGGCGGCAACACTGATGTACAAGTACGGCAAGGTCGACATCAGAAACCTCCAGATGATCCTGGGACACCAGAGCGTATCCACCACGCAGATCTACACGCACGTGGACGACGAGGCACTGCAGCGCGCCATAGAGAGCAATCCTCTGGCTAATTTCGATCCTGAAAAGAAGAAAAAGAAAGACGATTGAGGAACCTTATCTTCCCCATTACCGCCTGTTCATGGCTTTTACTGTTGCAAGCACACTCGGTAGCCCTTTCAGATAATTCCTGATAACGATGAAATAGAAGAGTATGAGCGCGGCTAAAGCGATAATGTAATCTTCATAGTAACTGAATGCTTCAACGATCTCATCCTCCACCATGTAAGGAACCTCATAGTATGCCTGAGAGAATGTGATGTCCTCATACCATCTGAGCAGATCGAACGTCCAGATCAGCCTGTCACCAAGGAAGATCAGCAAGAGCGTTACAAACAGGCATATGCCTATCTCTACCGCTGATGTTTTCTCGCGGCTGAACACTTCATAAAGAATGATCGGGAGCATTACCGCGATGACGATACCCAACACGAACGCGACCATATAATTCGTCAATGAAAGGGTCACCCATATCAGCAGTCCGCCGGCCGTACCCAGGAGTGCACCTAATATTCCGAGCGGAATACGGCGCGGGAGCGCACGTGAATCCTCCCCGCTGTCATCAGTCTGCTGATAAGACATCTGATCATATTGCGTTACCGGCTCACTCTTCTGAGGCTCGAAAACAGGGCTCTGCGGCACTGTGCATTTATAGCCCAGGGCTGAAAGAGTTTCCGAAAAGGAAGTAAGGTCTTCCATTATCGAGAATGCTGTATCCTCAGTTACGTCCGTAACGTCAACAAAAAGTTCAACGTTGCCATTCACCAGTGTATAAGACTTAAAGAATCTGAGTTTTCCGAATGCGTCCTCGATATGAGGCCTGTAAGGATCATCTCCGAAAAGACGTGGTTCAGTATGTACTTTAAGGCTGCCGTATGAAATAAAACAGAGCTCATAGTACAAACCTCCGCACTCGCCAGCGACAACATTTGAAGATACAAACTTAAAACCGAGATAATTATTCAGTTCAACAAAGAAACCGTATACGTCCACTATTTCTCCCCTAATGAAGTGATCTTCACCATCACTTCGCGCAACATGCATATTATCTTACCATGATACTTTGCATCATGGAAATCCGCAAATTCCAGGGGGATTCTCCGGCATGATCCGATAATGGCAGGAATTATCTCGTGAAGTTAGTCCATACGCGGTCTTCTGTCTTGGGAAGGCCGCACTGTTCCTTTCCGAGCGCTATGCTCTGCATGAGGAATACCATGTTTCTCGCAAGAACACGCATGACCTGTCTTCCCTCATCGTCCACACTGCCCTCACCGGGTTCCCAACCGTAGATATTGTTCCAGTACTGGCTTGTGGCAACAGGCATGTTCGAAAGCGTGAAGAATTTATTCAGTTCATCAAAAGTCGCAGTGCAGCCTGAACGTCTTGCGCTAACAACGCTTGCACCGACCTTGAGGCTCTTATCGAAATGCGAACTGTAAAACAAACGCTGAAGCGCCGACATCAGTGTACCGTTAGCAGAACCGTAGTATACAGGCGAAGCGATGACGAGACCGTCCGCCTGCTCAAACTTGACAGCTATCTCGTTCACGATGTCGTCGAACACGCACTTGCCTGTCTCACGGCATTTCTCGCATGCTATGCATCCTCTTATCGCCTTTCTGCCGAGAAGGATGTTCTCATACTCAACATTGCATTCGTCAAAAACCTGTTCCATCTCGTGGAGCGCGAGAGCGATATTTCCGTTTTCTCTCGGGCTTCCGTTAAGGATCAGGACCTTAAAGCGCTTGTCCATATATAACCTCTGTTAGATGCAGTAAACGTAATCTTCTTTTCTCGGAGCGGGTTCGTTTGCAGGTTCTGCGGCATATCCGAGAGCGCAGTGTCCTATGCCCTCGTATTCATCTGTAATACCGAGTCTTGCAAGGAGCGACTTGCCGAATTCAGACTCGAATTCCTCTTTCGCGCGGTGGATCCAGATACTTGCAATGCCTAAACTCTCGGCAGCGTTCATAAGGTTACCCATTACGAGTGAACCGTCGTATACGTGTGTTGCAACATCCTTTTTTGCAAGAACGATGAGGATCACAGGTGCACCGTAGAAAGGATCAAAGTCTTCACCCCAGCCGCCGATCTTCCTGTTCTCTTCAGATATCTGATCTCTAACAGTCTTGTCCGTTACGGCTATGATTAACGGACTCTGCTTTCCCATACCCGTGGCGGCAAATGTGCCTGCCCTGATAATGGCCTTAAGATCGTCCTCATTTACCATATCAGGCTTGAAATTCCTGCAGCTTCTTCTTGTCTCCAAAACTTTTAATGTGTCATTCATGATCATTACCTCAATAACCTATCTGAGAAAGTACCATATCCATTACTTCGGCATTCTTAATGGAGAATTCCGGAGTTATGTGCGGAGCTTCCCCTTTTTCGATGCATCTTCCGAGCTGCTCTATCTCAAGCATATAGTTGTGGCTGACATTGATCGACGGATGGAACTCCCTCGTTCCGGAAATCACCGTATATGAGAGTCTTCCTTCCTGGTTGTATTCGACATTGGAAACGATAGTGCCTCTTGAGCCGTGGATGTAGAGCCTGTCTCTCCTGCCGTTTACTTCAGGATCGAATACCATTCCGACGTTGAAAGCTGCTCTCACGCCGTTCTTAAACTTCATTATCGCGGAAGCGAAAACATCAGCGCCGTCATCATTGAACTCGGCGGATGCCTTTACATACTCGATATCAGAATCTATCAGTGAAAGGATCATAGTCGTGCAGTAACAGCCGAGATCGTAGACAGCTCCTCCGCCCATGGACTTGTGGATCCTTATGTCCTCGACATATCCCTGTGTATAGAAAGCAGTCTCGATAAGATCAACTTCACCTATGACACCGCTCCTGATGTCGGATCTGAGCGAATCAATATACTGGCCGTGGAGATACGCATACGCTTCCATAAGGATGACGTTGTTTTCTTTCGCGGTATCAAACATCTCCTTCGCATCAGCGGCATTAAGAGCCAGAGGCTTTTCGCAGAGGACGTGCTTGCCTGCCTTAAGAGCTTTTATGACCCACTCCTTGTGAAGATTATTCGGGAGCGGGATATATACCGCCTGAACATCGGGATCTTCAAGGAGCTTATCGTATCCGACATATCCTTTGGAAAAACCGAAATCATTCTTATACCGTTCAACCTTGGACTCATCTCTTCCGGCAATGGCATAAAGCTCACAGTTGCCCGCAAACTGCATGCCCGGTATCGTACAGCCCTTAGCAATATTCGCGGTGCCCAAAACACCCCATTTTACTGACATATCCGGCTCCTCCCTGTTTTTATTTTTCGAGATTGATCACATGCTCGCTCTGTAGATGGCGAGCATTGCTTCTTCATTCAGGACCTTCGCCGAACCCATCTCACCGCCAACGCCTACGGCGCACTTGTGAGCCATGGTGACGAGATCTTCTTCAGTAGCGGTAACACCAAGTTCGCGGAGATTCGTGGGCATGTTGATGGACCTGTAGAAATTCTCCATTGCTTCGATGCCCTTGAGAGCGATCTCCTCATCAGTGCCTTCATCGGCAACGTCCATTACATTAATTGCAAAGCGCTTGAATCTCGGCAGGCAATCCTTATAGACATATCTCGCCCAGCTGCCCCAGATGGCTGCGAGACCTGCACCGTGAGCCACGTCATAAAGACCGCCGAGTTCATGCTCGAGCTTATGCGTCATCCAGTCTCCACCATCGTTGCCGCAGCCTGTAAGACCGTTATGCGCAAGACTTCCTGCCCACATTACTTCTGCACGTGCATCGTAATTCATCGGATCGTCGCGAAGTATGACCGCATTCTTCTTCACGGTTCTGAGCAGACCTTCTGCAAGCGCATCAGTAAGCTCCATGTTTCCGCCGTTCGTAAAATATCTTTCCATCGTGTGCATCATGATGTCCGTACATCCGCATGCAGTCTGATAGTCAGGCAGAGTCATCGTAAGTTCGGGGTTCATTATCGCAAATCTCGCACGGCTGAAATCACTGCTGTATCCGCGCTTTACGAGGCCCTCTTCTTTAGTGATGACGGATGAATCGCTCATCTCGCTTCCCGTTGCGGCAATGGTCAGGATAACACCCAGAGGAAGGCATCCTTTAGCCTGACGCTTGTAATCGTAGAAATCCCAAACATCGCCTTCATTGGCAACGCCGTAACCGATGGCTTTCGCAGAATCGATTGCGCTTCCGCCGCCGACAGCAAGGAGGAAATCCACGCCTTCTTTTTTGCAAAGTTCGATACCTTCATAAACGAGTCCGAGATGCGGATTCGGAACAGCGCCGCCCAATGTAACATAACTTATTCCGGCCTCATCGAGCGTATCAGTTACGCGCTTCAAAAGCCCTGAACGTACAACGCTTCCGCCGCCGTAATGGATCAGGATCTTCGTCCCACCAAACTCCTTGATGAGCTCGGCGACCTTGCTTTCGGTGTTCTTTCCGAAGACAACTTTCGTGGGGGTGTAGTACTTAAAATCAAACATAGATCCTGCTCCTTTCCGGTTTTGCATATTAGTCTGATATTTAAATATCATACAAAAACAGGATAGGCGAAAATACTACATTTCGGAGCAAATTTATCGCAAATACATTTTATATTTTGCAATTTAAAAGGCTGCCTCAGAAGCAATGCTTTGAGACAGCCCGTATAAACAAAGATTCAGAAGAATATCAGCCGCTGGTAGCCGATACCTCAGGCTCGGTAGACTCTGCAAGCACAGGCTTGGGAGTGCCGTCATCAGTAGATTCCGTCTGACTTTCCGCAGAAGGTTCAGAATAATCGTCCTCAACTACAGGCTTGGGCATGAATCCTTCCTCTGTGGATTTGTCGGTCTGGATGCGCAAAGGATAGAAAGGAAGCGCCGCTATAAACTGCTCCTGGATCGAGGCTGTCTCGATTATTCCTTTTTCGTTTATAAGTTCTGAATTCCTGTAAGGCAATGTTACCGCAAGGAAACTGACAGCCCATATAACGATCGCGAGAACGATTATCTCGAGGATCAGCAGAGGAGTTACCTGGAACAGATCGTTGAACTTTCTCATCTGCTTGGGACGGCCGGATTTCTTGACGTCGGTATTGATGAATTCTTTGACCTTAAAGCTCTTTGAATCGATCTTCGAAAGAATCTTCTCCAGCATCGAATTGCGGGTATATTCATCAAGGAGCCTGTCCTCGAACTTCATGTCTGCAGGAAGAGGATACTGGGCAACAACGGCCTTTGCGTTCTCGAGCAGGATGTCTCCGAATTCATAGATAACCCTGTCAGCCGGCACATTATTGCGCTTGTAATAGATATCGAGATATGACTTTACTATCGCATTCTCGCATCTTGTTGCTTCCTTCGTGATACCGTAGCAGGAAGAATATACCATGACAACGGTAGACATATAGAATTCGCGGATATTCTCTCGCGTCAGTTTCTGATTCCAGAGTTCATCAGACATTTTGATTTCCTCCTTCGGTTCCATCATCGTTCAGGAACGACATAGGGTCATAAGCACCCTGCTGCGGCTGCCCCTGATAAGGTGCCGGAGCGCCGCCCGCATACGGATCGGCAGGTGCCTGCTGAGGCTGGGCATAAGCAGCACCGTAAGGATCGGCAGGAGCCTGCTGAGGCTGCTGTGCATAGCCGGCGCCATAGGGATCGGCTGACTGGGCGTACCCTGTCTGGGCATACTGTCCGGGATCGGGCTGATACTGCTGTGCAGGCTGATACTGAGGCGCAGGCTGCTGATACTGCTGAACGGGCTGCTGCGCCTGAGAAGGTACGTAATAAGCCTCCTCGACAACACCGCTCTGCTGGACAGGAGCTGACGGAACTGCCGCAACCGTTCCGTCAGGCATTACTTCACCTGAAGGTACCTGCTGTCCTGCAGGCGCCTGGGGCTGTCTGAGAGCCTGCTGCCTCGGAGCGGGCTTTTCGCGCTGCTTCTTCTGCGGCTTCAGCGAAATATCGCGCTCGTCGATCTTTCCGGAGAAAGATGACAACGGATAGATGAATGCAAGTAAAGCCACCAGGAATGTCACGATAAGGAATGTGATCCTGAAGTTCTTTACCATGAAAGCCGTCATGATTATCGGAAGCATGATGCCGACACCGAGATAGACGGTATATTCGGCAAGTTTTCTCAGATTGGCCTTAACCTTACCGTTGCAGATAAGATAGAGAACGTAGATGTAATAGTAATCGTGGATGCCGAGTGCGATACCGAGCAATGCGCAGGTAACGACGAGCATCTTAGCTGACGGCATCAGCGCGAAAACGAAAAGGCCCAATACCGTGGAAGCGGCCTGGATGAGCACTCTGGTACGGGATGTGAGCAGATGCGCATATCTGTTCTTTACAAAGCCGCATACGAAGCATGCCATGAAACCGCAAACCAGGAAATAGAACGATGTAGTCGGAAGCGAGATGCCTACGTTTTCGAGATAGTTCGGAATGAACATGAGAACGAAGGCAAGAGCAACACCAAGCATCAGGAATGACGAATTCAGGAATCTCGCGGTCCTTGAATCAGCAAAGGTGGAAAGCCATCCGCTGATCGACAGGGGCGCTTCCCTTACCTGCGTATTGTTCTGCATGAAGTAGATCATGCCAATAGCCGTAAGAACGAGTGCGGCACCGCTAATGATAGTGACAACGAAAAGTCCGTAACGCTCATAGCAGATGCCGGCTATGACGGCACCGACAGATACTCCGAGGAAGTATGAAGACGCCTGTACGTTATGGATTACCCTGTCGTTATAATCCTTATAGCCGAGTCTTCCCGCATTGATACGGTAGTCTCTTAAGTAATCGAAAGTCATGCCGAAGCAGAAACCGATCGGGAGCGCGAGACCTGCCGTGAGATAAGGGATATTGATTACTCCGGCGATAAGCGCGAAGAAGTATCCCGCACAGGTGATCGCGATAAGGGCGATCCTGCTCGTGAACTTCATCTTTATGCTGTTCCTGATGCCTGAAAAACCGAGGAAACCCCAGATAAAAAGCAACAGCGCACCGCAGATGATCCCCTGCACCGCAGGCATGGGCAGATCCGACAGTTGTTCCTTAAAATAATCCGCAAAAGTGACAGGTATCATTATGGAACCGAATGCTGTGAAGAACGAAAGGAATCGGTTCGCATTCTCTCCGTACATAACGAGAACCGGTGCATTTCCGGAAATACCCTTTGAAATCGTGGAGATGAGCAGGTTCAATTCAAATATCATGATGCCCATCGAAAGGGCGATCGAGATGATCGTGAATATCCATGAAAGGCTCATTCCGTTTACCGAACTCTCGAAATCGGAAACCGGCATCATGATCTCAAGAACACCGGCAACGGTATTCTCAGAAGAGATGATCGGAGCGATGGCACATACGTAGGACACACCGCTGTCATTACGTTTCGTGAATGCAACCTGCTGCAGGCCGAAGCAGTCGATGTACTGATTGCCGGCGCCCGTAAGATAAGTCTGCTGGACATTGCCTGTAGCAGTCGATGAATAGAGCCTCAGGAAAGAGTCTCCCGCCATCGTGTAGATATTGACCTGATAAGATTTTTCATTTCCATACTTATAGATCGGGAGAATGTATGACATGTTCTCCCTTACTTCCGTATAGGTCAGTGCGGCAGCAGATGATACTGCACACTTTTCCATCATGTCGGCGCGCTCGCTCTCAAGTGCCTTGATATATGTTTTCGACAGCTGGGTAGCCATGACGAGAAGCACGACCAGGATTATTGTGAAGCAGTATCCGATAGTGGATGAGATGAGACGTCTGTCACGGTTCTGTGGAGTCTCGGTATTCTTCTTGCCGGAACCGCTCTGTCTGCTCCTGATTATACGGATCAGGATCTCCTGAACTGCAAATAAGAAGACACCTGAAAGGACCGCGATAACAACGGCCGTAAGGATCCTGCCCTCCAGCTTGTCACCGAGAGCGTAGAGCTCGCCGAATGTGCATTTATACTCGAAAACACCGACGCACAGACCTGTGCTGTCAGTGATCGGAACTATTATGCTCTCAAAATTCTCACCGTAAAGAACCGTCTGTTCAGATGTTCCTGCAAGCCATTCAGAGATGTCCCTGCCTGCTACGGCAAACTCCGAAGGATCGTTGACACCGCGGCTCAAAAGGAGCGATAACTGGCCCTGGTTATAACCGAAGAGACCATATCCTTCAGCTGAAAGATTCTCACTCGAAGTATCGGCAAGCATCAGGTCAAGGATACTGCTGTACTTTGCAGGAGCATTGACCGTATTCGATACCAGATCGTCACCGTCTATGCTCATCCTTACGACATCTGTCACCTGATGCATCTTAGTGTCGGAGATCTTTTTGAATTCATCCTCGAACTGAAGTCTCATATGATGCACAGCAAAAGACACTGCCGCAATAGCAACAACAAAAGAAACGATTATCAAGATACAGATACGAACTATTCTGCCGGCAACGTCATTACGTTCCGCCGCTTGTTCACTCTGAAGATTAGCCATTATAAATGCAGCCTCCCTTTTATCTGATAACAGCATGCGCTGATAAACCGCATACATTATACACAAATAATTTAAAAACAAGAAATAATAAGTATAGGCAGGAATTGGGTTTTCGAATAAACGAAAAAACCGACAACCGGATCACCGGTCATCGGTCTTCTTTACTGGTTGCGGAGGCGGGACTCGAACCACACGACCTCCGGGTTATGAGCCCGGCAAGCTACCAACTGCTCCACTCCGCGAT
>CAMVGO010000062.1 GCA_947167045.1 uncultured Clostridia bacterium | reverse complement strand
GCGGTCGATAACGGAAATGATGCCTGTTCCTTAGCGGACAGGCAGAAGTATGATGTGGTCATCCTGGATATCATGATGCCCGGAAGAGACGGCAAGGAAGTGTGCCGACACATAAGATCAAAGTACGATGTGCCTATCATATTCCTTACGGCTTTAGGTGATGAATGCGATATCATCTCCGGCTATGAGATTGGTGCTGATGAGTATGTTACCAAGCCCTTTTCCACAAAGGTCCTGCTCATGAAGGTTAATGCCCTGATCAGCAGATACCGCGGGCTTCTTTCCAAGAACGGATGCCTGGTCATTGATGAGATCACTATTGACCCTGCAAGGCACCTCGTAAGCGTGAACGGAAAAGCAGTAAATCTCGCGCCCAAGGAATATGATCTGCTGCTGATGTTTATCGATCACAAGGATATCGTCCTTACGCGTGACCAGATCCTTGATATTGCCTGGTGTTCTGATTTTGAAGGTTATGACAGGACCGTTGACTCACACATAAAGAAACTCAGAAAAGCTCTCGGGAAAGCAGGCTATCATATTGAGACCGTTATCAAGACAGGATATGTCTGGAAGAGCGGAAAGCAGTAATTATTTGCCTGATGCCTTAGCCCGGATTATTATTTTCGTCCATCTGTGATGAAGTAATTGACGTTGTCCGTTTAAAAGAAAAGGACTGTCTCAAGTGCAATGCTTTGAGACAGTCCTCTTGTTTTCCGTGTTGTCAGGCGTTTTACTTCTTGCCGAACTGGCTGTTGAGTGCGTCAACGTCAGGGAGATCAACTCCGACCTTCTTTTCGACCTTGTCGATCGCGTCGTTGGCGATCTTCTTGGCATTCTCGTCCTTAGCTACGGCGCCCAATGCGTCCTGAGCAGCATCTTTTGCTTTGTTGATATCCAGATCCATAAAAGAAACCTCCGTTTTTTGTTGATAACTGCATTATAGCACCATAAGGAAAATTTGAGATGGCCTGTTCGGAGTTTGGAGAAGAAGTGACTGCTTCAATGTATTTTAGCGGTAATAGAGTCAGAATATGTCCCTTGTTGCTTTTGTCTTTCACATGCTACTCTTAAATCATTAGCGGATAACAGGAAAATAAGCGGCAAAGATTGCCGCGGGAGTTAATATGGCGGTTTGTGTATCAACTGAAGTAATGCGAAACAGCGACAGATGGACGATCGAGAATCTTGTTCCTTCAAAAGAACTGATGGCGAGGGCCGGAAAGGCGATCTTTGATCAGGTCAGCTGGAAGGGTCCCGTAGGAATAATATGCGGCAAAGGTAATAATGCAGGCGACGGTTTTGTCGTCGCATCGCTCCTGAAAGATCAGGGCATAGACTGCGAGATAGTCCTCCTTTACGAAGACTCGTTTTCGGAGGACGGAAGATACTTCTATGATAAGTGTATTGAAAAGGGCATCCCTACGGTTACTGGCGGCGATTACGGAAAGTACGGCACCATCCTCGACTGCATCTTTGGAACGGGTTTCAAAGGTGAAGTAAAAGAGCCTGCAAAGAGCGCAATAGAAAAGATAAATGCGTCGGGTGCTTACGTTGTAAGTGCTGATATAAACAGCGGTCTCAACGGCGATACGGGCTTGGGCGATCTGTATGTCATATCGGATCTTACGGTGTCGATCGGCACATTTAAGTACGGGCATTTTCTGGGCCACGCGAAGGAAGCAATGAAGGATAAAGTGAACTGCGATATCGGTATAAAGATAATCGGTGAGACAAAGGAACTGTCGTAAGATTTAGATGTGTTCATAATGGGGATTGTCTTATGGGAAACGCGGATTTTTATGATAATTTCGACAAGGAATCTGAGAAGACTCCGAAGAAGGAGAAGATAAAGGTTGCAATTGTCATATCGGTAATTGTCCTTGTCATTGCTATGATCCCGCTCTCGAAATATATTTTCATACCTGAGATCGGCAGGACGTCATCGTATATGAAGATAAGGAGCGGAGAAGTGGAAGTCGGCGACGTTCTGGTCATAGGCAATTCCAAAGCGAACAACACATGGAAAGTAATCGGCAAACAGGATTCGGAGATACTCGTCATTAATGAGAAGAGCGTGGCTACGATGACATATTGCGGAACGCTTTCACCTTTTACTTCACCTTACAACGGCAACACGGTGATCTTAAGAGCGGACAGCGGACATGACAAGAAACCCCAGCCGTCGGATCTCTGGTTTTCCTGCGGACTTAAGGACGTGTTAAATGACGACTATTACACTAATTTCTTCAATGACCGTGAGCGATCGAGGATGATCGACAAAGGATTCGGCAATATCTTTTTGTTGAGCGAAGAAGAAGTCTATCAGTATTTCCCGTATGGGGCGGACAGGATATCTTCAGGCAGCTCGTACTTATGGTGGCTCAGATCTTCGGTCAAGATCGGTTATGAGAAATATCCGTTTTATGTCGACCGCGAAGGTGTGATCAACGGGGAAGGAAGATGTACGCAGGAATCAGCTCTGGGCGTCCGTCCCGTTATGTGGCTCGAGATAGGATGACCGGTGCCCTTGTTGAGATGCACTCAACTGTTCGTTGTTTGTAATCGAATTTGCGCAATTATATTATGATGCCATCGGGCGCTCGAAAAGTTTATGCAATCCAAGGAGAATCAAATTATGGGTAATACGCTTGGCAAAAACATAAAGACATTCAGAAAGAATAAAGGTCTTACTCAGGAGGAACTTGCCGAACTGCTTAACATAACACCTCAGGCAGTGAGCAAATGGGAATCCGAAAACGGACTTCCCGACGTGTCGATGCTCATACCGCTCGCACAGGTCCTCGGAGTAACTACCGATACACTTCTGGGATACGATTCCTTATCCGAGAACGAGGCGCTGATATCACGTGTCAGAGAGACTGTGTCAGGTCTGGAAAGAAGTGAGGAAGGAAGAGATCAAAAGGCGCTGAAGGTATGTGAATATCTTTCGACGGAAACGACGCTTAATCCCGGATGCTTCGAACTGATAAAGGACTATGCCGAAGAAACTGCAAACCTCAGCATGTATGCTGGATTCGCAAAGCAGATCGACGGGGAAGACCTGACCGATGAAGAAAAGAAGCAAGCCATGGAACTTCTCAACAACGATATCAGTCACTATTCGAAGTATTGCTGAGAATAGTATTGAACGGTTTGCCTCGAATTGACTCTGATAATAAAGGCCGCAATATGAGATAATAGCAAAAGTGGTGTTAATGTACCCCGCCGGAGAGGCGGGGCATTAATCTGCTTATATCCGACTATTTTTCGAGGAGAGAATCTTATGTACAACTTATTCATCAACACGGGTAAAGAATTGGGTCACATCAATCCTGAGATACAGGGCCATTTTTCAGAACATCTCGGAAGATGTATCTATGAAGGCATCTTTGTTGGTGAGGATTCTTCCATTCCCAATACAAAAGGCATGCGCAATGATGTCGTTGAAGCATTGAAGGAAATGAAGATACCTGTTCTCCGCTGGCCGGGCGGATGCTTTGCCGACGAGTATCACTGGAAAGACGGCATCGGTCCCAAGGAATCACGCAAGAAGATGATCAACACAAACTGGGGCGGTGTCACCGAGGACAACAGCTTCGGTACGCACGAGTTCATGGAGCTTGCAGAGCAGCTCGGCTGCAAGACGTATATCAACGGCAACGTCGGAAGCGGTACGGTCCGTGAGATGAGCGAATGGGTTGAGTATATGACCTTCGACGGAGTATCTCCCATGGCCGACTTAAGAAGAGCGAACGGCAGGGAGAAGCCCTGGACGGTAGATTATTTCGCGGTAGGCAACGAGACATGGGGCTGCGGCGGAAACATGGTTCCCGAATATTACGCAAACCTCTACAAGCACTATCAGACTTTTGTTAAGCAGTATAATCCCGACAAGAAGATCAAGAAACTCGCGGTAGGTCCTACGGATAAGGACTATAACTGGACAGAGACAATGCTCCGTGAGTGCTTCAGACAGCAGGGAACATTCCCGCAGAACTTCGGATACATGGACGGCCTGACGCTCCATTACTACACGCTGCCTTACGACTGGGATCACAAGGGAAGCGCAACACAGTTCAACGACAAAGAGTGGTACATGACGCTCGCAAAGACCTTCGCAATGGAGGAATTCATCGAGAAGCATTCCGCAATCATGGACAGATACGATCCCGACTGCAGGATCGGTCTTATGGTCGACGAATGGGGCACATGGTATGACGTTGAGGAAGGAACAAATCCGGGATTCCTCTATCAGCAGAATACGATCAGGGATGCACTCATCGCGGCGATCAATCTCAACATCTTCAACAAGCACTGCAAGAGAGTAAAAATGGCGAATATCGCACAGCTCGTAAATGTCCTCCAGGCAGTCATCCTCACCGAAGGCGAGAAGATGGTCAAGACGCCCACATATTATGTATTCAAGATGTTCAGCGCACACCAGGACGGCGAGCTGCTCGAGAGCACGGTCAACACGGATAAGATCGGTCTTGAGGAACAGTATATGGTTCCGAACCTTCACGAGTCCGTTTCGAGAGGCAAGGACGGCAAGATCAATATCACTCTTGCAAATCTTTCCTGCACGGATGCTTTTGATGTAAGCAGCACACTCATGGGTTCTGCGATAAAGTCCGTTAAGGCAACGATCGTCGGCGGCGAGATGCACGCTCACAATACTTTCGATGAGCCTTCCGTTGTTGAGGAGAAGGAGTTCACGGATATCTCGTTTGAAGGTGACAGGATATCGTTTAAGATCCCCGCTTCGAGCGTAATGCTGATCGAAGCTGAGATCTGATGAAGTCTCTGACCTGATATGCCGAAGATCTGCACGCGCTGTCTTTTGCGCGACTTCAGTAAGGAAGATTACGAACGCATCATCGTTGAAGGGATAAGGGCTCTTCCTGCAGAAGAGCTTGTTCCAGATGATGTAGTATCCGAACGACTCGAAGTCTGCAAAAAGTGTGAGAAGATCAACCAGGGAACGTGCCTTGCGTGCGGCTGCTATGTCGAGATAAGGGCGGCCGTGAAAAAGGGAAGATGTCCATACGGAAAATGGGATGTTAAGTAAGCGTACACGATCCCTTCATCATAAGTACAAACTAAAAGAAAGAGGCTGCTCTCATTAACTTGAGCGCAGCCTCTGTTGTTTAGCTTATCGGATCGTGAGCGGATATCACTTTGCTACGATGTTGGCGATCCTGCCCTTTACATAGATGAACTTGACGATAGATCTGCCTGCGAGAGCGCCTGCAAGTCTTTCATCAGCATTTACGATCGCTTCGACGGCAGCCTGGTCAGCTTCAGCGGGGATGTTGACTTTGAACTGGACCTTGCCGTTGATCTGGACGGCAATCTCGATCTCGTCTTTTACGAGTGCGCTCTCGTCAACTTCAGGCCACTTCTGGTTGTAGATGGAATATCCGTTGCCGAGTGTTTCGCACCAGAGCTCTTCGGTGAAGTGGGGAGCGAAGGGTGCAAGGAGGAGAACGAGCTTTTCAGCGGCGTATCTCTTGAACTCAGGCTTTGCGTCTACGTTCTGGCTGTACTTTGTGATAGCGTTCAGAAGCTCCATCATACGCGCAATCGGAGTGTTGAACTGGAACTTCTCGATGTCAGCCGTTGAGCTCTTTATCGCGTAGTTGATAGCATAATTGAGCTCCTTGTCGGCAGCATTCATATCAGCCTTTGCGGGAACGGAAGAAGTCTTGCAGGATGCGTTCTCGGCAACACATGTTTCGATCCTTCTGAAGAACTTGACGATAGCCTGAAGTCCTGAATCTGACCACGGACCGCCTTCGATATATGCGAAGCCGAACCCAAGGTATGTTCTGAAAACGTCTGAACCGTACTTGCTGATGTAATCGTCAGGTGCAACAGTGTTGCCTCTGGACTTACTCATCTTCTGGCCGTCAGGTCCGAGGATGGTTCCCTGGTGAACGAGACTCATGAAAGGCTCGTCAAAATCGAGCATGCCCATGTCGCGCATAGCCTTTGTGAAAAATCTTGCGTAGAGAAGGTGCATGCATGCGTGCTCGGCACCGCCAACATACTTGTCTACGGGGCAGAACTTGTTGATCTTATCCTTGGAGAACATCTCGTTGTCGTTCTTATTATCCGGATATCTGAACTGATACCAGGAAGAGTCAACGAATGTATCCATCGTATCGGGATCACGTCTTGCATCGCCGCCGCACTTGGGGCACTTGCAGTTCATGAATGATTCGCACTTGGCAAGCGGGCTCTCGCCGTCAGGTGTGAACTCAACGTCGTAGGGGAGAAGAACAGGAAGATCTTCTTCGGGTACGGGTACGACGCCGCATGAAGGGCAGTGGATCATCGGGATAGGTGTTCCCCAGTATCTCTGACGTGAGATGAGCCAGTCTCTTAATCTGTAGTTGATCTTCCATTCGCCCATGCCGATCTCGGCGAGTTTTGCTACGATGGCCTTCTGTGCATCGTGCATCTCCATCCCGTCGAATTCGCCGGAATTTGTGAGATAGCCCTTCTTTTCACAGTAAGGAAGTTCGGAGTCGACACCCTTTTCGGGCTGGATGACACGGATGATGTCGAGGCCGTACTTATGAGCGAAATCAAAGTCTCTCTCATCGTGTGAAGGAACGGCCATGACCACGCCCGTACCGTATCCTGCAACTACATAATCTGCAGCCCATATCGGAACTCTTCTGCCGTTCAGAGGGTGGATGGCATATGCGCCAGTGAACACGCCCGTCTTTTCACGTGTGGTGGACATACGGTCGATCTCGTTAACCTTTGAAGTTGCAAGGCGGTATGCCTCGACAGCTTCTCTGCATTCGTCTGTCGTAAGCTTTGCGCAGAGCTCGGACTCGGGTGCGATAACGACATAAGTGATACCCATGAACGTATCGACTCTTGTGGTGAACACTTCGAGCTTCATGGGATTGCCGTTCTCGTCTGTAAGACGCTCGCCGTTCTTCTCAACGTAAAGAGCAACCTGCGCGCCTTCTGATCTGCCGATCCAGTTCTTTTGGAGTTTCTTTGTCTTTTCGGGCCAGTCGAGCTTCGGGAGATCATCTAAAAGTTCCTGTGCATATTCGGTGATCTTGAAGAACCACTGAGTCATGTTCTTGCGGATGACATCAGAGTGGCATCTCTCGCATGTGCCTTCGATTACCTGCTCGTTTGCAAGAACGGTCTTGCATGAAGGGCACCAGTTGACCGGTGCGTTCTTACGGTATGCGAGGCCTTTCTTATAGAGCTCGATGAAGAACCACTGGTTCCATCTGTAGTAGTCGGGCATGCATGTCTTGACCTCATAATCCCAGTCGACCGTAGTACCCATTGCCTGGAGCTGCTTTTCCATCGTATCGATGTTCTTCAGAGTGGAATCCTTGGGGTGGATGCCTGTCTTTATCGCATAGTTCTCGGCGGGAAGTCCGAATGAATCGAATCCCATGGGGTGGAAGAGGTTGAAGCCCTGCATGTGCTTGAACCTTGCCCAGGAGTCCGTAAGCGAATAGTTATACCAGTGACCCAGGTGTAGGTTGGCGCCGGAAGGATAGGAGAACATCTCCAGGCAGTAAAGCTTTTTGCCTTCTGCGTCCGGATCAAACTTGTAGAGCCCTGTTTCGGCCCATTTTGCCTGCCATTTTTTGTCGGTCTCGATTGAATAACTCATACTAAAGACTCCTTTTTATTATTAGAACAACTAATTATACTCCGATGTTTTCGAAAATTACAGTAAAAATGCAAGCTTTGTTGATGCGGAAGGCGTTCTTGAAGAGCGAAAATCACTTCGGGCCGGTCGCCGGAAATGCCGATAAATCGCCACAAATTGAAATAAGATTGTCACTTAAAATAGGGCGTGCTGTAATTGATTTTTATAAGGGCGAATGTAATAATAAATTGAATTTTTATGAGCAAATGCGTCACTGACGGCGCTTTCTTATATATGAGGTGAATTTATGGGCTTAGGCATGGAAATAGGTGTCGATCTCGGCACCAGCAGTGTTCTTGTTTATATCAGGGGAAAAGGAATCGTTCTCAAAGAGCCTTCCGTTGTTGCAGTAAACAGCAAAACGGGTAAGGTTCTGGCAGTCGGCGAATCTGCTTCGCTCATGCTCGGACGTACTCCCGGTATCGTTGAAGCCATCCGTCCTTTACGTGAAGGCGTTATTTCCGACTTTAGAGCTACAGAAGTCATGCTCAAGGCTTTTATCGGCCGTGTCTGCACAGGCCTCCGTGCCACATATTTCAAGCCTACCATCGTAGTTTGCGTTCCTTCGGTCATCACACCTGTTGAGCAGCAGGCAGTTGAGAATGCTTGCCGTCACGCAGGCGCAAAGGACGTATTCCTTATCAGAGAGCCCATCGCAGCAGCAATCGGCGCAGGTATCGATATCACAAAGGCTTGCGGTTCAATGGTCGTAGACATCGGCGGCGGTACTACTGATATCTCCGTTATCTCACTTTGCGAGCCTGTTGTTGATGCATCTCTCAAGGTCGCAGGCGACAAGTTCGATGAAGCCATCATCAAGCACGTAAGAAAGAGACACAATATCCTCATCGGTGAGAAGACCGCAGAGAAGCTCAAGATCGAGATCGGCTGCGCTTATCCGAGAGACGAAGAGCTCACATTGGACGTTCAAGGAAGAAACATTATCACGGGTCTTCCTTCAACGGTTACGGTTTCTTCAACAGAAATGCTCGAAGCACTTGAAGAGCCTATCACACAGATCTTTGAAGCCGTTCACAACGTTCTCGAGAGAACACCTCCGGAACTCATGGCTGATATCTCCCAGAGAGGTATCGTAATGACAGGCGGCGGAGCCATGCTCTACGGACTTGACCACATGCTCTCGAACAGGATCGGCATCGATGTATATCTTGCACAGGATCCTATCTCCTGCGTTGTTATCGGAACCGGTAAGGCGCTCGACATGATGGATAAGTTCGCCGCATTGAGCGACAACTGATATCCGCGTCAGTCAAACGTACGTGATAAGTTTTCAATGCGATTGACTGAATGAAATACTAATGTTATATTATGCGCGTCGGGGAAATACCCGGCGCGCATTCTTTTAGTTCTAGATATTTCCTTTACAAGATTTAGTAATTAATCCCTTTGGCAGAATTACGCGATAATAGGACTTTTCGGGAAAACACTATCTATTACTGGTTACATTTGAAAGGCGTTTATGGACGATTTTGACAATCTAAATTCTAAGACGGATTCTGACTTGAGGCAGATAGCCGTTGCATTCGGGGATTTTACTCCGGAAGAAGCAGAATCGAAGACGAGAGATGAACTCATCATGGCTATCACGGGAGCAAAGAACATCGGTGACGTAACAGTCGTTGATCTTGCGGAAGACCCCATTCCCGTTAAGCCGGTATCTATTCCTGAGCCAATGAGGAGCAATGAGAATACGAAGAGTCTTGATGAGCTCATCGAGGATGTGGGAAGGACCGCAAGGTTTGAGACCAATGAATTAGCAGATGCCATGAAAAAGGCAGAGCGTGAAGAGGAGATAAAAGTGGAAGAAAATCAACAGGCAGTTGAAGAGAAGATCGAGACCGCTGCAGCTCCCGAAGCCGAGGTAAAGGCCAAGGAAGAGAAGAAGCCTGCAAAGCGTACGAGAAAGACGAAGGCTAAGGCCGAAGAGGCAGCTCCTGAGGCAAAAGCTTCAGAGGAAAAAACAGAAGAAACTGCTCCCGCCAAGGCTGAGAAAGCGGCAAAGGAAGACGGCAAGTCATCCAAGAAGACTGAAACAAAGGTCAAGAGAACAAGAGGCGGAAAGAAGAAGGAAGCAAAGGCTGAAGAATCAGAGCCTGCAGAACCTACTCCCATCGAATCACTTGCTCTTGAGGAAAAAGCTTCCGAAGAGGTTAAGGCTGAAGAAACAAAGACTGAGGAAGCCAAGGCTGAAGAACCTAAGACTGAGGGTGAAAAACCGGCAGAGCCTGTACAGAATCAGGGCAAGCACGGCAGATCCAAGAGAAGAAAGATCTCTTTCGGTCCCGGACAGGATACAAAGACTGTGGAAACTACGGAGCAGGTTCCTGCCGAAGGCACAGAAGAAGAGAATCAGGAGCCCGCGCTTCCTGTTGAGATCGAGATCGAAGGTGTTCTCGCCATCAATAACAACGAAGGCAACAAGAATGATTTCTGCGGATTCATTCACAGACATAACTATCTGCCGGGCGAAGACGATGCTTATGTTCCCGGTCAGTTCATAAAGAGAATGGGCCTCAGAAGAGGTGACTATATCAAAGGGTTCGCAATGCCCAAGCGCGGCAAGGACAGATATGCTCCGCTCAAGCGCATAACCGAAGTAAACGGCATTCCCGTTATCGAGGGCGATTACGACAACATCAGAAGACGTCCGAAGTTCGAGAGCCTTACGGCCATCTATCCGAACGAGAGACTGGATCTTGAGACGGAGAAGGAAGATATCTCCACGAGGATCATCGACCTGTTCTCGCCTATCGGTAAGGGCCAGAGAGGTATGATCGTTTCACCGCCGAAGGCAGGTAAGACGATCCTCCTGCAGAAGGTCGCAAATTCCATCACTGCTAACAACCCGAACTGCGTACTGATCGTTCTCCTCATCGACGAGCGTCCTGAGGAAGTTACGGACATGCAGAGGAACATACAGGGCGAGGTCGTCTATTCGACATTCGACAAGCGTCCCGAGAATCACGTAAGAGTAACGGAGCTCGTGCTCGAGAGGGCTATGAGGCTCGTAGAGCTCGGCAAGGATGTCGTTATCCTGCTGGATTCCATGACCAGACTTGCAAGAGCATACAACCTTACGATCAATCCTACGGGAAGGACTTTATCAGGCGGTCTCGATCCGGGATCACTCTACGGACCTAAGAGATTCTTCGGTGCCGCAAGAAACATCGAGCACGGCGGAAGCCTTACGATCCTTGCCACAGCACTCATCGAGACGGGTTCCAGGATGGACGAAGTCATTTTCGAGGAGTTTAAGGGAACGGGCAACATGGAAGTCACGCTCGACAGAAAGCTCGCAGACAGAAGAGTCTTCCCGGCGATCGCGGTCGACAAATCCGGTACGAGAAGAGAGGATCTCCTCCTCACGCAGGAAGAACTCGACGCGGTATGGCTCATAAGGAGAAGGATCGCCGAAGCGGATACCATTACGGCTACCAATGCGGTCATAAGTTTCATGGAAAAGACGACGAGCAACAAATCGTTTGTACTTTCCGTAAAGAAATCTTTTGCAACCGATTGACAACCGCAACCGATTCAAGTAATATAGCAAGGCTAACACGAAGAATCCGGTATGACATACGTGATATTCAGATTACGCGTCATATCTTTGATCGAGAGGTGAAAGGTAACATGAAAGAAGGAATTCATCCTAAGACGCAGCTCGTCACAGTTAAGTGCGCATGCGGCAACACATTCGAGACTCTTTCCACAAAGAGCGACCTGAGAGTAGATATCTGCTCCAACTGCCACCCGTTCTATACAGGCAAGCAGAAGCTCGTTGATA